>JALZDU010000019.1 GCA_030862405.1 Actinomycetota bacterium
GTCCTCGACGGAATCGGCACGTGCGTCGTCTGGCTCTGCCCCGGGCTGACGGGTGGTAGCCCGTGGGGAGGTCGATGGGATGTCACACGGCTACCCGGCCCAGCCGCAGCAGTGCACGTGGCTGGCCATCCCGGAGATCTGCCTGCCCGGCGAGGGCCTGGTTTGGTGGATCGTGCTGCGTTTGTTGAGGTAGCGTCGCTGAGAGATTCCGGCCATGGCTTTGAGTTCGGTGAGTCAAAGCCCTCACGATCCCCGTCGTTTCCGTCCGATCTTCTTAATCCTTGGGCTATGCATTGGCCGACTCAGGAAGCGCCCCGAGCTGACGCAGCAGAGTTGCGGCGTCGAAGTAGAATGTTTCTTCGCCGATAAGCCGGTCGACGCCAAGCGTAAAAATCGAACAGGAGAGCAGCTCGACCGAGCGATAGGTCGGTGGTATGCCCATGAACTCACCCTCGTGGGTCGCTGTGAGCGTCGATTCGATGACGCAAACTGCCTCGCTGCAGTCGTGCGTGCTCCTACGATCAAACCGTAACTCTGGAAAAGCCATCAGGAAGTCCTCCGCAAACTCCCGGATCTGCTCACGGCCGTGCATGATGTGACCCGTCGCGACGATCCGCAGCAGCGCGTCGCCTGAGAACAGTGACGCGAACCCGGGAGCATCGTGTCGGTTCCAGGCTGCACTCACGCTGTCCACTAACGTTCTGATCTTCTTACCCATGTTCTTCCCATCGTTATTCGGGTTGTCTCTACCGCGAACCGAACCGCGCCGAGCAAATGCTGGCCGATCAGGAATTTGCAACGCGGTACACGCGGTACGAGCACCGGCCGACCTACGCCGATAAAACCGTCTGATTAATCCACACCCACCAGCAGCTCGATGCGGATGCTGACGGATCCGGCGGGGCGTATCTAGCGGTGGCGGTCGCCATCAGGATCATCCCCTGAGCCCGTAGTAGGCGGCTGACATTGGGAAAGGCGGGAAATCAAATTCCGGCTGCGGATTCGGTATAAGCCTGCCGTCCTGCGAACACCGAGGCGTTTGGCCCATGTGCTATCGAGGATAATCCAGCGACTGGCCCTGCCGCGGCGGGTCCGCGGAACGGAGAGCTGTGGCAGCGTCAGCGATGTCGAGTTTTCAATCTCTGTCTGAGCAATCACCGTTTCGTGTTCGTTTATGAAGAGCATCTCGGTCACGGCATTTGCCGTGGCTGTTATGGTCGCCACTTCACTTCTTCTTTCGTGCGGTCAAGCCATCCGCAATGTGTGCACGGTTTTGGAGCGCTGCATGAGAAGGAAATTTCGTGACTCGTGCCGCTGGGTACACCCGTTACTCAAAAAGGAACGTATTATCGATGAGGAGACGCCAGGATCCGTCCGTCTGTCGGCGGTAGACGATGGCTGCGCGGCCACCGACGGTTATGGGATTGCCGTCGGATTCGTTACCCTCGAGGCTCCATTCCGTGGTCCTCAGTGCGATATCTTCCACTTGGTGGAGGCTCTTGGTCTTGATTTCAAGCCGTCCACCGGTCGCTAGGAGACCAGCCAACTCTTTCCGAACGGCGTCGGGGCCCGCCGCCACCTGCCCGGAAGCTGAGACAAACATTGACTTGGGATCGAATAGGCTGACCAGTCCATCGAGGTCACCCGCGTGGAAAGCATCCTCAAACACCTTCGGACCGTCTTCTAGGTTCTCGATCCGAACCGTGCTCGGTGCCAGTTTCTCTACCATGGCCCGTCCTTACGTCATCTGCCTTATTGATGACCTGAGCGTGACTGTCGGCGCCTGGCGCTACATCTGCCATCTGGCAGAGGACGGCACGGATTGGAGGATGATTTCGCTACAGTCCCTGGCGGGTGGCCTCGGCGGCGAGCTCAGCGCGGCTTGCGACCCCCAGCTTGGTAAAGGTGTGGGCAAGGTGGGTCTTGACCGTTCCCTGGCCGATGAACATCCGCTGCCCGATCTGGGGGTTGGTCAGTCCGGTGGCGACAAGTTTGACAACCTCAAGTTCGGTGGGTGTGAGGCTGGCCCAGCCCGCCGAGGGACGCTTACGCTCGCCCCGCGCCCGCGACACGTAGGCGACGGCTTGGTCAGCGGACAGCGCTTGGCCTTCGGCCCAGGCGGTCTCGAAATCCGCGTCATTCAGTATGTCGCGGACCCGAGTCAGGACATCGTCGTAGTTGGCTTGATCGGATGACCACCTCGCTGTACCGATCACCTGCCGCAGGGCCGCGGCGGCACCGAGGATGCGGGTCGCCTCAGTGACACTGTCGTGCTCGACCGCGAGGGTGGCCAGAGCCTCCAGCGAGTCGAGGATGCCAGGGTGGAATTCCCCTCGGGCCCGACGGGCGAGCGCGTCCTGATGAAGATTTTCTGCTCGACGGAAGTCACCCCGTTGACGGGCGAGCTGGCCAAGGTGGTAGTTGGCCAGTGCCACCAGCCAGTCGTTGTCGATGGATTCCCCGGCTTTGTTCGCCTCCCGCAGCGCGTCCTCGGCGGCCTGATGCTCGCCGGCGGCCAGCAGGGCAGCTCCGAGGATCGCTAGTGCCCAGCCGACGAGTTGGGGTAGTCCCAACACCCGCATCTGTTCTACCAGCGGCTCCAGGATGCGACGAGCCCCGGCCGCATCACCCTGAGCGACGCGAATCGTGGCCATCATGACTTCAGCAAACGGTGCCGCCAAGGCGCCCCCGGTTGCTCCTGCCCGGGCGAGAAAATGCTGCAGGCGCGTCTGTGCGGCGTCGTACTCACCAGCCAGTAGTTGTGCTTCGGCCAGGGATACCACCGCCAGTCCTCCAGTGACCGGCTCGCCGACCTCCTCGCAATACGCCAGCGAGGTGGCAAGCGCTGCCCGAGCCTCCTCAAGTTCACCGCGATGCACGGCCCGCCACCCGAGCACAAAGTGAGACCAGGCAAGGAAAAACTTGTTCTCCAGTCGCTTTGCTTCCCGCAGCAGGTCTTCGGCGGAGCGTTGCATCTGGGCGTGATCTTCCTGTATCAGCCACGCCACGGTGATCATCTTTAGTGCGAAGGCCACTGCCCAGTTGTCTCCGACCTTTTGGCCAAGGTCAATGCTGCGAGTAAGCCCTGCGCGGGCGGCTTCCGGCTGGGTGAACAGCTGCATATAGCCAAGAACATTCAGGGCCCGGGCCGTGGCCCACTGGTCACCAACGGCCTCGGCCGTGGCCAATGCCTGCGGTCCATGCTGAGCGGCGGTCGCGAAGTCGTCGCCGTACATGGCCACGTGTGTGGCGCCCCACAGGGCTCGGGCACGGGCCGAGGACGGCTGCCCCTTCCGCGCGAGCGCCCGGGCGAACCAGCGGCCGCCCTCGCGAAGGTGGCCGCGTAACTCCCAAAACAGAGTCAGCGCCGTGACCAGGCGCAGGAAGGATGCCTCGGCGTCGGTCGTGTCCAACCGCTCAAGCGCGGCGCGGAGATTGTCGTGCTCGCGCTCAAGCCGAGCCAGCCACATTGGCCCCTGGGAGGCGGCGAGTTCGGGCTCGGCCCGCTCGGCCAGATCAAGAAAGAATTGGGCGTGCCGAGCTCCCGTGACATCGACGTCTCCGGACTCCACCAAGCGTTGATGGGCATAGACGCGGACCATCTCTAGGAGCCGGTAACGATCCTCAACCGGGGAGGTGAGCTCGACCTGAACCAGGGACTTGTCGACCAGGCAAGACAGCAGATCGAGCACACCGTAGGTGTTGAGTGGATCGGCTGTGCACACCCGTTCAGCAGCGTCCAAACTGAACCCGCCAGTAAAGACTGACAGCCGACGTAGCAAGATCTGCTCGTCGTCGTCCAGCAGGTCGTGGCTCCATGCCACCGATGCTTCCATCGTCTGCTGCCGGGGCGTCGCCGTGCGATGTCCACCGGTCAACAGCCGGAATCGGTCATCGAGCGCGGCGAGGATGCGCACCGGGTGCATCATGCGGACCCGGGCCGTGGCCAACTCGATCGCCAGCGGAATACCGTCTAACCGCCGGCAGACCTCAGTGATGATTTCGATCTCGGCAAAATCGGGATTGAACTCGGGTCGCACCTGGGCGGCTCGCTCGATGAAGAGCCGGACAGCGCTTTTCTGATCCAGCGACGGCACCCACCAGGTCAGCTCGCCCGAGGCTCTGATCGGCTCGCGGCTGGTAGCGATGATTCGAAGATTTGGCGCTGCTCGAAGCAAGCCGTCGACTAGATCAGCACAGCCGGACAGCACATGCTCGCAGTTGTCTAAGATCAGCAGGGCATCGAGTCCGCCGAGTTGCTCAGCCAGGGTGTCGATCAGAGGACGACCCTCCTCACGCAACCCCAGCACCTGGGCCACTGCCGAGGCCACCCGACCGGGGCCCGACACTGCAGCGAGCTCGACCCACCATCCCCCGTCGGTGTACTGGTCGATCACCTCAGTGGCTAGCTGCTGGGCAAGACGGGTCTTGCCGCAGCCACCGGCGCCAACGAGCGTCACCAGACGATGCTGTTCAAGCACCCGGCGCAGCTTGGCGAGCTCGGATACCCGACCCACGAAGCTCGTCGGCTGGCGAGGAAGGTTATTCGGGACTACGGCCACAGACCGCACCAGATTCACCACCGCGCCACCTCGTCGCCGAGAACGGGAACGCTGCCGTCTCGGGATGTCTCCTCTCGAACTTTAAAGGCAGGACCGGTCATGGTCTATTGCTGCATGGCCGATTTGACACCGGCTCACCGATATCAGCAGCCAGATCCTGGCGGCCACATCCCAGGGTGATGGCGTTTACCGGACCCCAACGGTCCTGGCTGACCTCCGCCGGTGACATGGAGCCAACCGGGCTCGCTGCCGTTTACACGCATCGACCACCGCCGCCCGCGGGTCCGGCCCGCGCGAGCACGGCCGGCAGGCCGCGCGCAGCAAGTGGAGCCGGACCGCCGGGCAGGCGAAGACACAACACAGCAAGCCACGCCAGCGTCGGCGCAGCCGGCGCCTTGACGACCACAGGGCCGAACGCGGCGCATTCGTTCGGCAACTCCTCGAAGCCGCCGGTATCCAGCCCATGCACGGCCCTGACGACGGGCCTTACGTGTGGGAACGCCCAGCACCTTCAGACCCCGACGTGCCACCACGGCCTGTCCTGCTGCTGCATGCCGTCGCCGAACGACAGCGATGGAAAGCCGAATACACCGCCGCACAACTGGCTACCAGCGACCCACCCTCCGACGACCGTTCTGCAACTAACGATCAAGCCGCCTGAGGGGAGCGAAGAACCGTGGAGAAATACCTGACCGTTTTGGAGACGGCCGTCTACTTGAATACCTCAGAGCGGTTCGTCCGCCGGCTTATCGCTGAGCGGCGCATCGCCTTCACCACGTCGGCAGACACGTCCGCTTTGCACTATCCGATCTCGACGAGTGGCTGATCGCTGGCCGAGTCCAGCCGATCACCGGCACCACCGTGTGGAGTGGCCAGCGGGGGGCGGCGTGATAGCCAACCGAAAGGGCCGGCGACGGTTCGGTTGGGTGCGCAAGCTGCATCCGGTCGGTACCAGGCGAGCTATCTCGGTCCAGATGGACAACGCTCCCACGCCCCCGAAACTTTCGAGCGCAAGGGCGACGCCGACCGTTGGCTGTCGGTGGTGGAGAGCGAGATTCGGGGCGAGTGGACGGACCCCTTCTTAGGGCGAATGCCCTTCGCTGAGTTCGGCGAGCGGTGGATCAAGGAGCATCGGCTGGGGGAGCGGACTTGGGAAGAATACCTGAGCTTGTGGCGCAACCACATCGTGCCGTTCCTCGGCGCAATCGAGCTGGCCGAGTTCTCCACCGGAATCATCCGAAGCTGGCGGGCCGCGCTCCTGTGTGAGGGGCGGTCGGAGGATCGCGCTGCGAAGGCCTACAAATTAGTTCGGGCGGTCTTCAATACCGCTGTCGACGATGGACGGATCAAACGCAACCCATGCAGGATCAAGGGAGCCGGGGAACACCGCGCGGCGGAGCGGATGACCGCGACTGTGCCCCAGGTCTATGCACTCGCCGAGCGGATGCCTGACCGGTTCCGGGTTCTCGTGCTCGCGGCGGCATTCACCGGTCTGCGGTGGGGTGAGCTGATCGCGTTGCGGCGCTGCGATGTCGACCTCACGCAGCGGGTGCTTTACGTGCGTCGGCGTCTGGCCCAGCTCGGCCACGGTGGAATGCAGGCTGGTCCACCCAAGTCAGCGGCTGGTGTGCGAAACGTCGCACTGCCAGCCGTCCTGGTCGACGAATTACGCCAACACATCGAGCGGTATGCGGCATCGGGCATTGAGGGCCTGGTGTTCCAAGGTGAGAAGGGTGCCATGCTGCGCCGGGGAAACTTCGGCCGGAACACGAAATGGCCGGAGGTCGTCAAGGCAGCCGGACTCGCCGCCGGTTTTCACTTTCGCGATCTCCGGCATACCGGTAACCAGCTCGCAGCCAACTCGGGCGCGACGACCCGTGAGCTGATGCACCGGATGGGGCACGGGTCGATGCGTGCGGCGCTGATCAACCAGCACGCCACGACCGACCGCGACCGGAGTATCGCGGATGCGCTCAGCGAGCTGGTCGACCTCGGCCGGACGGACGACACCGCGGCCGACAGCGAGGACGGCGACGAAGGTGCGGCTGGGCCGTTGGTTCCGGTGGCGTAATAGCACGTTAACCGCACGACCCAGGACGGTGGCCCTTCTCATGATCGGGAGGGGCCACCGTTTCGGCTGCTAGATAAGGTGGAGCGGGCGACGGGAATCGAACCCGCATGGCCAGCTTGGAAGGCTGGGGCTCTACCATTGAGCTACGCCCGCGCGCTCTGGGTGACCGGAGCGGTCCTTAGCCTACCTGCTGCCGGTTTCATTCTGCGGGGCGTGTGCTGTGGCCCGGCGCGGGACATGCTGGCGGTCGCGTAGGCTGCGCCCTGCACCCGACAGGTGCATCGGGGTGTGGCGCAGTTTGGTAGCGCACTCGCTTTGGGAGCGAGGGGCCGTGGGTTCAAATCCCGCCACCCCGACCAGGTGAAACAGGTTGGCACAAGATCGGCAAGTGGGCCGAATGTAGCAACGATGTAGCAACGACCGCTCACAGGTCGTCCCATTCGATGCTGTCGAGTGCCTCACATCGCATCAAGGTCGGTGTGTGCGTAGATGCCCAACGTGACGTCAAGGTTGGCATGTCGGGCGATCCGCTGGATGACGTGCGGTGGTGTCTTGAGTTGCAGGAGCAGGCTCACCACGGTGTGGCGGAAGTCATGTAACCGCACGTGGGGGTATCCAGCACGAGTACGGATCCCATTGAAGTGCCGGTTGAGGCTACGCGGTTCCATCGGGGTGCCGACGCTGGTAGGGAACACCAGATCATGCTCGGTCCACAGCCCACCGGCGTCAGCACGTCGGGCGGCTTGTTGGTCGCGATGTTCGATTAGGACTCGCTGTGTGATCTTGGGTAGTGGGATGGTGTTGACCACTCTCGTGCCTCCACGCGAGTACAGTTCGCTACCATACCCTCTGTAGACTGACGGCCTAGACCGTCGCGGCACGGCCGGTGTTTGATCTAGCAGCACGCAGCCAGCACGGCCGCTGATCAGCAAAGACCGATCAGATCGGTTGAATCTCACCAGTTCTATCAGCGTTGCATTGAAGATACTCGTTTCCAAGTCTTCGTGTGAATACCTTGAGCTAAGTATCGCAAACCCCTTGACAGCACTACGCGGTCGACCTCTACGATTTAGAGCAGATCACATACAGGCGACCTAAAGGCGAAGCGAATATAACCAACCAATGAGATGCTGGTGTTCACAGGGTGGAACACCACTGATGGGAGGATTCCCATGTCCGACGCATTGGGTTCCATTGACCTCGACGAGGAACATGTAGAATTGCTCCCAACTCGCACTCTTATGTCTAACATGTTAGTATGCTTGATCTGCAAGGAATGAACCCACGCCCCAATCAAGTCGGCGATATTTTGGATGAACCGCTGCAATCAACTGTTAGTCTAATTCTCTGCTGATCGTCAACCAGTGAGGAACATGGAGGGAACATGCCCTCCATGGCCTGCCAGCATCAGGACGCTCTGCCTGCGTCCCCGCGATCGACCCCTTAGAGAAGCCTAAATGAGTTTCTTTGGGCTCGCCGAGTCTAACCAGAAGCTCTGCAGCCATCGATTCATCATTCTCACTGAGAGCATCTAATAGGGCGGAGAAAAAGGAACTTAATAAGGTCTGACAATGATCAATCAATGGACCCTTTTACATTCGTATGGCCCGCGGATCAAGAAACGCTGTAATATCAGTTGAAATGTCAATGTCGACGAAATCTAGAGATGGCTGACTCCGGCCGAGATGAAACCACTCAGATACCCGCATCAGTATTGTCCTGTCCAAGCCTGACGTGACCAGGTTAGTTTTCGCGACGACACCGCAAATGTCAATCCATCCCATAGACTGCCGAGTCAGCACATTACGACCATCCGTAGTCGTGGACTGTGGCGTACCCTCATCCCCGCCGCCGATCGCTGGTGCCGCGTGTCCATCAGCGACCTGGAACGCCACCAGCTCGGGCTACTGCGCGCCGAACTCGGACTTGACCCCGCCACCCGGCCAACACCGACGACCCCAAGACCAACCAACCCAACAACATCGCCGCATGATCAATAGGCCACCGATTTACAGGACGCTCAGGACTTGACCCGCCGGACTCAATGATCACAGCGCCACTGAAGGAACACAGAGGGAACAAACCCTCCAGCAATCTTCAACACCAGGCCATCCAACCTGACACATAAGCCCAGCTGACGACGTACGCAACGCCCCAACCCGGTACTGGACAATATGTGGAAGCGGCCTTCACACCGAAGTGCTCATACCGAGATGCATCTCCTGATAGCCGGTAGGGTTGATCATTTCACCTCGTCGTGGATGGCTGCAAAGTTGCGTCGTCCCATGCCTTGTAGCGGGATCATGCCGTGGCGTTCATAGAACTTTCGGAGCCCACGATCACAAATCAGGTCTATGGAATACAGGTGATCAAGTTCGGTTAGCATGCGACGGAGCAACTGCGTGCCTATGCCCTGACCTTGGTAGTCAGGCAAAACTTCCAGCCACGGCACAAAAGCGGTAAGCATACCGTCACTGATGGCGGTAATGAACCCAACGACACGACCGACGGTCGAATCAATGGCGACCACAGCGCGGTAGCTAGAGCGCAGCACCGCGGCGAACTGGTTGCGACTCGGTGGCGTGGGCCAGCCGACGAAGAAACCACCAAGCTGGTCTGGCATGAGGTTGTCGACCGCGGTCGTATAAGTAATCACAGCCTCGATGCTGATGAGATACGGAGCAACAAAGCCCTGGTAGTCGGCTTGCGGTGCGTCGTCAGGTCCTTCCAGCCGGTGATGCGAGCACCGTCCGCAGCACCCTCAGTCATTATCCGAATACAGGAGTTGACCGACGCCGGCTGCCGAGCATCCTTGACTACACTCCGGACCAGTTCAGCGGCCATACGCCGAATGGAGCGGAGCACGAAGTCCGCGAGCGGATGTCACCAGTACGGGCAACCTCCGGACTGCAGTAGTACAGCAACCGGAGCCTACGATTCCATCTCGGTGGTACATCCACAGGCCACCGGAACTACGCATACAACCCCAGCGAGCTTCACTACCGGAGTTCACACCCAAAGAGGTCAGTGCCAGTCCACACCATGTAGCAGCCGTGTAGTAACCGCCGCATATCACATAAGATGCTTCGTAGTCGACCCGCCGAACACGCCACAATTGTGCACCGAGTCATAAACGACAAACTAATGCTATTACTGGCCTTGTGGCTCAATAATAGCATCAGGTCCTGGATAGACAAGCGTCTCATGCCCATCATTGAACCGGACTACGTATGGTGGTGATCCGCCGGGCCCTCGAACTTCAATGATTTCCCCTTGCCTGTCGGCCTGACCGACTACATTGCCATGGACAAGGATACGATCGCCTACCGATGCTTGCATCTGCCGTCTCCCCTCCAAGCCACTCAATCCCAGTCGCTACTACGCAACTACCACTGATCTATACCTCGATGCGGCCATTACGATCTGCACACGCTAGAGGCTCACATTGGACAACTACAATAGTACACGCACAGGTCTAGCCAACGAAGGAAGGTCACCCAACGCCGCACAATCGGATGGCACGGCTGACATCCACAACCGACATCAACCACCCTGTCACAACGGCCACCGCCGTGGACCTGGGTGGACACGGCCACATCTGCGACCTGCAAAGTTGGTAGTCAACGGCACGGAGCGTAGGCTTTTAGTTCCGATGGCCCGTCCAGATCGGAATCCCGGCGGCGGTCCACTGCTCAACAGTGGTGGTGCAGCCACTTCCGTTCTACTTCCATCAAACCACCTGACTTGACGGCCTCTGACCGGCATCGACCGGCAGTCACCGTTCGTAGTACCCCCCAAGTAACCGGGAGTTTTGCGGACTATCAGGTAGCAATCCATATGTCCGATCTTGAAACAGCGGGTTCGGGAGTCTCCAGGCGGCCCATTGGCCGGGGCAACGACGCGCACCCACGTCGAGGTCGGCTGTGTAGCAGCCATGTAGCAACGACGTCCGCCTACAGCCATCGCGCACAAGCATCGCCACCGCATCAGCGCAGGTGATCCATCTAGCGCACGAGTTCACTTGACCGCTTTGAGGGGCGAGGGGCCGCGGGTTCAACCCCGCCACCCGACCAGATCCGGCATCGTGTAGACGATCCTGGGCCCTGCGTGGCGTTGTCCAGCGCCACGCACATCGCGTCGAGGTTCGGGTGGCGTAGATGCTCACATATCGGTGTGCCTATGCCGGTCGGGAGCACACTGAGTGACTCACACCCATCCCGCGGTGGAGCCGGAACACAGCAATAGTTGAGGTAGCGCACCCATCAGCCGGACCGGAGTGCTCGCCTAGACTCGGTTGACAACTCACTGCCCGGCGGCCGTGTCGCAGCCGGGCACGTTCTCGTCTGTCCCTAGGAGTACTCCGTGAAGAGCACCGTCGAACAGCTCAGTCCGACGCGCGTCAAGATCAACGTCGAGGTGCCGTTCGACGAACTCAAGCCTGATTTCGACCGCGCTTACAAGAAGATCGCTCAGCAGGTGCGCATCCCCGGATTCCGGCCCGGCAAGGCACCGGCCCGGATTTTGGAGCAGCGGCTGGGTCGCGGTGCGGTACTTGACGAGGTGGTCAGCGAGGCGGTACCGGCGAAGTACGTCGAACTGGTCACCTCCGGCAAGGTTCACCCGCTGGGCCGTCCAGAGCTCGAGGTGACGAAGATCGAGGACGGTGACCACCTGGTGTTCACCGCCGAGGTCGACGTTCGGCCGGAGATCGAGATGCCCACGTTCGGTGAGCTTGTGGTGTCCGTCGATGACGTTGAGGTGACGGACGCCGAAATCGGCGAGCAACTCGATGGGCTGCGTTCGCGCTTCGGCACCCTGACCGCAGTCGAACGTCCGGCGCAGCAGGACGACTTCGTGTCGCTCGACCTGTCGGCCACCATCGACGGGCAGGAGGTCGAGGAGTTGGCCACCACCGGCCTGTCGTACCAGATCGGCTCGGGTCAACTCGTCGAAGGCATCGACGATGCGCTGATCGGGGCCTCGTTGGGTGAGCAGCGTGTGTTCACCACCACCCTCGTCGCCGGACCCCACGCCGGGCAGCAGGCCGAAGTGACTGCGAAGGTCCAGGCGGTGAAAGAGCGCGAGCTGCCTGCGGCCGATGACGAGTTCGCCCAACTCGCCAGTGAGTTCGACACCATCGACGAACTCCGCGCGGACCTGCGCGAACGGCTCGGCCGGGTCAAGGCGATGCAGCAGGCCGCGCAGGCCCGGGACAAGGTGCTCCAGGCCCTGCTGGACACCACCGAGGTGCCGCTGCCGGACTCGATCGTCGAGGCCGAGTTGCAGTCGCGCCAGCACGACGCATTGCACGCCTTCGATCACGACGAGCAGCGTCTGAGCCAGTGGCTGGAGCGGGAGGGCCACACCGCCGAAGAATTCGAGACCGACCTGCGCAACGCCGCGCAGCAGGCGGTAAAGGCTCGCTTGTTGCTCGACGCCATCGCCGACGCAGAGGAGCTCTCAGTCACCGACGACGAGCTCAGCGAGCGCATCATTTATCAGGCGCAGCGCCACGGCGTCAGCCCGAACGACTACATCAAGCAAGTCCAGGAAGCGGGCGAGTTGGGCGGCATGTACGCCGACATACGCCGCGGTAAGGCGCTGGCCACGGTAGTTCGTCAGGCTACCGTCACCGACGCTGCCGGCAACTCCGTGGACATCGAGGCGCTGGTCAGTTCGGCGACGCCGCAGCGAGCGGAGTCGGCTGGATCACCCAGTCTGGACGATGCAGGCGGCAACCCGGCGTAACGCTCTGAGCGAACGGAGGGCGCGTCAGGACTTAGCCACCGCCCGCCTTCGTTAGGGTCGGCAGTGTCCACAGCTCGTGTTCGGCGACTCTGAGCCGGACCCTCAACCCCTACCGGACCTCGTGACAGAAGGCAGGCATACGTGACCTCGGACCACATCGCCTCGGCCGTGCCGCTGCGGGACGCCCCCGCGATGCGGACCGCCTCGGCTGGCCTCAACCTCACCGACTCGGTGTATGAGCGGCTGCTTCGCGAGCGCATCATCGTGCTGGGCTCCCAGGTCGAGGAGAACATCGCCAACCAGATCTGCGCTCAGCTGTTGCTGCTGTCCGCGGAGGATGCCGACCAGGACATCCGGCTCTACATCAACTCACCGGGTGGCTCGGTCACCGCAGGCATGGCCATTTACGACACCATGCAGCTGATCGAACCTGACGTGGCGACCTATGCAATGGGCCTGGCGGCCTCGATGGGGCAGTTTTTGCTGTCTGCGGGCACCCGTGGCAAGCGCTACGCCCTGCCGCACGCCCGGATCCTCATGCACCAGCCGTCAGCTGGTGTCGCCGGCACTGCGGCGGACATCGCGATCCAGGCGGACATGCTGATCAAGCACAAGCGTGAGATGGCAGAGCTCATCGCCGAGCAGACCGGCCAGCCGGTCGAGCGGATCATCGCCGACTCCGACCGCGACCGCTGGTTCACCGCGGAAGAGGCCCGTGAGTACGGCTTCGTCGACCAAGTCCTGACCCGCGCCAATT
>JALZDU010000020.1 GCA_030862405.1 Actinomycetota bacterium
CTTCCACCGCGCCGCCCTGGCCTGCGGTGCCGACGTGGTGGGCGCCCCGCTCGGCGCGCATCCCGCGGTGGTGGACCGCCTCGCCGACCTGGCCGGCGTTGGCGCGCTGGCACGCAGCGCGTAAGACTGCTGTGGATGATGAGATCGAGTTTAGTTCACGTCACATCCAGCGCTCGCTAAGGCTATCGAAACATTCGGACCTGCGTCGCCCGGACGCTTAAGGAAACCGCTGCCTGGACAAATTTACCCAACGTCGACAGAGCACTAATGCGAAGTGCCCAGTCGAAAGTTCTCCGTCGATTTCGCACCATAAAACATGAGGGCATAGGGGCTCTTTCTCCGCCGACCTCGGGCTGGCTGACTTCCTTCATAGTTGCAGCGTCAGGTTGGCGCACCAACCGATTCCATGAAGGATACCTGCTGTCCGTCCGGCGTGCTGCTCTCAGGCGTTGGGTGCCGACCAATAACGTATTCATTCCCCAGAGCTGGTCGGACGCGAACTCATGCATCAGTGCCCTCTCTGGTGGCTGGGATCAACACGGTCGGATTGCGTCGTTGGGATTGCACGGTAAGCCCTCTCGGGAGTTCAAGGCAAGCCACTGCACGGTGCCGTCGGGCTTCACCTGCAGGATGGCCACCGCCTTGTTCACGGTGTTGCCGTTCTCGTCGAGAGAGATCCAGCCGCTCGCACCGGGAACCGCGCCGTCGCCGCGCATACTGTTGAACTCCTGGATGATCAGGCCGGGCGTATCGTTGATCTGCTCGGAACGAATTGCGCTGGTGGCGACGGTGACGGCGTCGTGTCCGATGATTGCAGCACCGTCATCCGTCTGCTCGCCGGGAAACAGATTCTCGTAACATCTATTGCCTTCGCAGTCCGGACCAAGATAGTACATCGAATCCGGGGCAAAGCTACCTGGCGAACCCGACCAGGACTCTGGATGAGCTTGAGAAGTGTAAATCACCGATACTTCAGCGTTGGCTGACTTGGTTGTCAGGGCGTTGCGCAGGTCGGGGCTACCCCTAACCTCTGTAGGAAACTCGGCAGCGTCTGCACCGGCCACAACACGAATTGGCACGTCAAAACACGGGCGTTCCGGCAATGCTGCGACGAACGCTTTGAGCGCAGGCGTGCGGCCGGCGAAGAAGACTACGTCAGGTCTTTGCACACAAATGTTCCGTAAAACTCTTTTCATCCGGCTCTCCACCCCAGGGAGCTTCGAGTTGTAAAGTTCTGTTGGCTCCAGCAGCCTGTGCGTCTGGTCCTCGAACTTAGCTTTGAATGCCTCGCCCAGCGACAGTAGATAGGAGTCGTTGGGGTTGCTGTCTTGAACAAGTAATGCACTGCTAGCGGTCTGCTTCAAGAATAGGGCGATGGACTCAGCCTGATCGTTATTTGTTGGTGCTACCCGCGCGAGACCTTGCACTCTGCGCTCATCCAGGAAGGTTAGCTTGTTTCCGGTCAAGCGAGACGCGATCACCGGAAACCCTCCGGATCTGAGCGCATCAATTGCCCGTATCGTATTGTCCACTGTTCTGCCCGTTACCACAGCAGCAACGAGACGTTCGGGTTGCTCGACCTTCTCCAGCACGCGTCCTGTTAACTGTTCCCATTGGCTGGACTGGTCACCGTAGTTGGCGACAAGAAGCCGGACCAGCGGACGACCTGCCGTGGGTTGGTTGGCCCGCAGCTGGGCTATGTGCGCGCCCTGGAGCTCGTGGAGCAGCAACTCCGTGAGTTTGTCGTCCGGTGACTTCGGCAGCGGAATGAAGTAGGCGACGCTTACTGCAGTGGGGTCCAACTTGCCGATTCGCTCGTTCTCGCTGTGAATCTTGTCGAGCACGCCCTCCAGATCTTCGCTCAGCAGGACCCGCCCGTCTGTCACGCCGATGCATTGGTCGTCGATCCGGTCGACCCCGGGGCCGCACGTGGTGCTGGAGTCAAATATCCAGTAAGCGACCCCCGCGACCAATAGAAAAGCCACTGTGCCGACAACGACCTTCACCCATCGCGCCCATGGTGCAGTCCTGGCCACAGCATTCTCTCCCTACCAGAACGACTATCGGTTGCTGCTCAAGTTTGCACTGGCCCTCGCAATTGCTGAGCTCTTGCATTACTCCGCAGGAACAAGAAGCGTCTTCGTTCGCCGCTGGCGCACCCACCGGGATGCGGATTGGCTGTGAGAGATTCCACGCGTGGCCGACCCCCTACATCCTTCTCGATCAACCCAAGATCACCTGCGGCGGCCTCATCGTCCGTCGGCTAGCCATCTCTGCAGGGGAACACTGCGTCACCCAGCGCCAGCGATCAATCCACGACCCCCAACAGCCGCGACCACTGTCACACCCCGCTGTCAACCGCGACTCAGGGTGACCGGCCCGAGCTTTCCTGCCGTCCTGACCGCTCCCCCACCTTCCCAACTCGCGTTGCTCCATGTACCGATAGCCACCAACGGTACTCTCCGAGAGACCGGCTAGTCACAGTAGGGGGATGCAATGCTGGAGGAGCAGCGGCTGAGTGCGCTGATCCGCACTGCTGTCGACCGCCGCAGTGACAGGGCTGTTCCGAGTCTCCAGGTGTTGTCGACACGGGGTTTGGTTGACGCCGCGCTGCTCGCGCGGCTGAGGCGTCGCGAAGCGGGCCCGGCGCCGTCGGCGCTGTTCGACGGCCGTGAGTTCGCCGGACTGCGGCCACACGAGGTGGCGCTGCGCCTCAGCTGGCCGCTGGGCCGTCGCATGAAGCGGTTCGGGCAGATCGACTTTCCGCGTTTCTACCTCGGTCTCGCCGCGATCCATGGTCCACTGCACGGCCAGCAGCCCGATCATCCCCTCCACGCACGCGAGGAGATGATCCGCCAGACCGTCCCCGATCGGGCAGGGCTCCGGGAGTGGCTGCGAGACATGGCCACCACCCTCGCGGTGTTGGCTGGTGCCGGCCAGGCCGTCGGCTCGTTCGTCGCGCAGGTGGTGGACGGTGCGGTGCCGACGCTGCGGACAGCATCGATCCGTCGCTCCGCCGGGGCGGCCTGGTTTCGCCAGGGGTTGGGCGAGGAGTTCGCGGACCCAGTGCAGGCGTTGGTCGAGCTCGCCCGTCGAGAGGCCGCGAACGACCGGATGTGGGTCGACGAGGTACTGGTCCGTGCATTCCTCGACGATCTTCGCGCCGAGTACGGCTCATCATGGCATCTTTTTGCGCACGACACCGGCTGTTTGGTATTGGTCGAGAACGCCGACACCGCAGACTTCCAGGCATTCCTGGATCTACTGCCGCCCCCCGACAGCGCTCTGCCACTGGTGGTCGTCGCTGCTTCTGACGTCCGCTATGCGGCGGACGGCGTCGCGGCCAACCAGTTGCATGTGCAGCCACTCAACGTGGCCAGCCTCGCGGAATGGGAACGACATAGTGACCGTCCGGGATGGAGTCGCCGGTACCCCGTGCGCTTCGGTACCACGGACCCGCCCACTCCGATGTCCGGTCCCAACACGGCCCACGTGCGCGAGCTCGCCGAGCAGGTCGAACCGCCATGGCATGGGCCAGCAGCCCGGCAGGCAATCGCGTTCGCCCACCGATTGACCGCGGGTCACAGCCCGACGTTCGCGCGAGTGGTCGCGCTCCTGCGGCAGAACGATCAAACAGCGGTCGACGCCCGTACGGTGCTCACACAACCGCTCAATGAGCCGGGCGGCCCTTCGCTGGACGACGTCGTGCTCGACGTGGTTCTCGGAGATCGACCTGTCGAACTCAGACCGGCGTTGTCGCGACTGGCGATTGCGCGCGACCTGAGCGATGCGAGCATCACGCCGATCCTGCAGACCGAGCGTGAATCGATGGCTCACCAGGTCCTCGAGTTTCGCGCCACGGACATGTGGACCTCAAGTGCTCCGCCGACGCTGCATCCGCTCGCCCGTCGGGCGATCGCGCACCGTCTCGCCCGTCCCGGCGGGGTCGGCAACGTCGTCTGGGCTGTCGCGCACAACCAGCTACGACTGGCCGCAGTTGAGCGGGACGATCTCACCACAGCGCGGTATCATCAGCTCGCTCTGGGCCAAGTCGCGGATGTGGCCCATGAGCTCAGCATCGAGTTCGACCCCGTCACTTCCCGCGAATGGTTCGCGCAGCTGGTCACCATCGCCGAGGCACCGCTGGCGCATCCACAGACCGGAATGAACTCCGTCGATCATTTCGCTAAACTAACCGGTTCCGACGACCACTCGGAGTTGGTCGTGACCACCCGGCTCGTCGCTGCGTTGCAGCTGCACACCGATCCCCTCGGCGATCCAACGCACCAGCTGTGTCAGACCGTCGCGGAGGAACTGCGCCACCTCGCGCACCACCACGCCGCCGGGGGGATGGTCTTCCTGCTGGAACGGGCGGACGAGTACGCGGCCTGCTGGAATCGGTGGCACCGAGGCGGGAACTGATGGGAAGATCAGCGGTTCTGGAGCGAACTGGGTGTGCTGGTCCGTTCCGTGGTTGCACTCGTCGTCATTGGCGCGCTGGCCGCCGCAGTGACAAAGTCGTGCCGCCACTGCTGTGCTGCGCCGAAGGAGTTGACCGAGTTGACGGCCAGTGCGTGGGAATCAGCGATGGGGCGGACCTCGCCGCCTTCGGCGAGGGCTTCACCGACCCCAGCTTCCCAACGCCCCACCGTGGTGCGCTCGACACCGAGCAAGTAGGCAAGCTGTTCTTGAGTGTGACCGACTGTCTTGCGCCGCTCGGCCAACGCTCGACGCCGTAGCGTCATACGTCACCTCCCTATGCCGGGAGGTTGAGGATGGTCCCCGGTGTCTCGGAGGCTCCGTTGGTGCGTCATACGAGCCTGGTCCCCGCCGGCCTCGAGCTGACGTGACTCCTGAGCCTGGCCCGCACTGGCCAGCTCTCCCTCACGGATGACTGGATGGCCGTCCGATGTTCGGCTCCTCGGCGCTGGGCACCGGTCGGGCGCGAGACGCTGGGATCAGCTGTGGTCCTGCGATGAAGTGAGCGTTGCGACCGCGGCCCTCACCGCGGTGCAGGACTCCCTCCGCGACCAGGCGGTCGAGCTGATTCAGTGCGCCCTGCTTCGTCAGTCCAGTCAGCGCAGCGTGATCGCCGGAGGTGATCTGATCATGCTCCGCAAGCCACGCCTTGACAACGGCAGTGGCCGTGGCAGCGTCCGGCCGGCGGTAGGGGAGCAGCGGGGTGTGCTGGCGCGCCACCCCCTGCTCCGACTCAACGACCTTCACTGCCCAGTCGGAGAGGATCCATACGTCCTTGAAGCGTTGGATCAGCGGCAAGCTGTGCAGCCTGCAGTCTGCGGCGACATCAAGAGCGTCAGCGGCGTCGGTCGGCGTGCGTTGCAAGACACCCGCCATCCGTGTGGCAGTGACAAAGGGCTCGCGCAGCAGGGTGTCGACGATCAGCGCGACCCGCACATCCCTGCGGCGGACACTCGGCTCGATCTGTCCCATCAGCGTCATCACCGGGACGACCGGGTGGCCGCCGACGAGTCGAACCCGGACGCGGGGCCCACCCTCCTCCACGATGACGGGCGGACGATGCCCAAGCACCACCATCTCCCGATACATCCGGTCGACCCCGAGCCCCTGCTTCTCCACCAGCTTCAGCGCTTGGAACAGGTCAGCGAGCGCGGGATGGCGCGCGTAGCGCTGCGTGAGAACCGTGTCGGCCGTGACCCCACCGACGAAGCCGCCGGGGCTGATGATCTGTGCTGCGGAATCCGCCTGCACCCAGGTGATGTCCACGGGCTCTGGTTGCATCCAGTCCCGGTGCACCAAACCGTTCACGATTGCCTCGCGCAGTGCTGCCGGGGGGAGCCGCCGGATCGGGGTCTCGGCGAATGAGCTACGGACAATGATCGATGTGTTGGTCGCATCGAGACGTTGCTCCACAGCAGCCAGCTGCTCCAGCAGGCTCAGTCCGCTCAGGTCAGCGGCACGGGAGATCACATCTCCGCCTTCGACATCCAGCACGCTGAGCGTCAGGTGCGTGCGGTTCGCGGCACAGAAGACCAGTGCCCCGGCCTGAGACAGTCGCTCATCGGGCAGGACGGCGCCGAGTTGGCGCAGGATGTCGAGCGCTCCGTCAGCACCTGCTTCCCTGTCCACGGTTCCGGCACGCAGGTAGCGGCGCGCGACCGCCAACGCTCCGTGCCCGACGTCCGCCACCGTGAAGCCGGTTGCCGTCGCCATGGCGTCGTACCCGGCCTGCCCTTGCCGGTGCAGCCACCACTCCGACCGGTCGACCGGCACGCAATGACTCCCCACCCGCCACCGCAACCTGCCGCCGGTGTCCTCGACGGGCTCCCTCGCGCCAGCGATCAGCAGGACGAGCAGGCGCACGCCGTCAACGGTCCGCTCCTCGACAAGAGGGGCGATGTCGACGTGCTCGTAGATTCGATGTCGTAGCCACTCGGCGTCGAGGGCCGTGCCGAGCAGCTCCCCGGTGCGATCATCCACCCCGATGATGAGCGCACCACCTTCAGGCGTGTTCGCGAAACAGGCGACCTCGTCCGCGAGCTGAATCGCAGCAGCCCGGTTGTGAGCCTGGCCCGGTTGAAGCAGGCCATCACGCCCTCGACGTCCCGCCTCCTCCTTGCAGTCGACGCGCTGCCGCTCGACCTCGTCGGGCACAGCCCCGCTGCGGAGCTTGCCGATCACGGAGTTGATGATCTTGCGAAGGTCCGCGCGGGCCACGACGAGATCGACTTCCGGGCGAAAGGACAACTGATGGCTTCTTGCTCCAGATTGCTTGTGTTTTAGATACGGTACTAAAGTACAAGCGATGCCTGGTTTGGGGTAGGACATGAGGATTCGGCACGTCTGGCGCGCCACCACAAACGATCACTGTAGGCGGACCTGAGCAGACGGAGGTGGACGATGGCGAGTAGCTGGCAGCAGGTTCGGGCCACGCGGCCACCGCCCGTGGGTGTCGCACCGACGCCGGTGGTGCGGCTTGACGGTGCCGAGCTTGCGCCTCGCGACGCCCGGCTCGATGCGGAGAGCGGGAACGGGATCGCTGTCCGGCTCGACGTCGAGGACATGGACGAGGATCCCGAGGATCTGGAGGAGGCACTCACGGCGTTGCTGCGCCGCCTCGGCCGCACCTGCGGAGGTCGACCTCCTGCTCGATCTGGGGGTGGTCGACGGTGAGATGGCAGTGCGCGCGGGCGCGCGGCTGGTCCGGGACGTACTCCAGGGTCTGCCGGAGCCTGAGCTGTGGCGAGGGCTCGTCGTGCTCTCCGGTGCGTTCCCTACTGACCTGCAGGCCGTGCAGCCATGGACGCTCGGTGAGCTGCCGCGCCGGGATGCGATGCTCCACGACCACCTGCGGCGGCGTCCGTTGCGGCGAGTGCCGGCCTTCGGTGACTACGCCGTGGCACACCCGCTGCTCGTCACGGGACCGGCCTTTCCGGCTGCGCCGCAGCTGCACTACACGGCCTCCGATCGATGGCTCGTCCTCAAGGGCAGACGCAATGACCCGGAGGGACGCGAGCAGTTCTACCGGGTGTGCGACGCCGTCGCGCAGCACCCGGAGTTCGCCGGGGCCGCCCTCGGCAAGGCAGATGCCCGGATCGCCGACCCGCGCCGCGAGGGACCGGGCAATGCGTCGACGTGGCAGGCGATCGCCACGACGCACCACC
>JALZDU010000036.1 GCA_030862405.1 Actinomycetota bacterium
TGGTTGCGGTGATCACCCCGGCCGGCTGGTCGAACTCGCTGTCCGCGACGCTGCTGCAGCTCGCGATGCCCGGGGTGCCCGACACCTACCAGGGCTGCGAGCTGTGGGACTCCTCGCTGGTCGACCCTGACAACCGCCGCCCGGTCGACTTCACCGCCCGCCGCGAGCTGCTGGACCGGCTGGACACCGGCTGGCTGCCGGAGATGGACCACACCGGTGCCGCGAAGCTGCTCGTGGTGTCCCGGGTACTGCGGACCCGCCGGGCTCACCCGGAGCGGTTCACCGGCTACGCCCCGGTGCTCGCCTCCGGTTCCACCGCAGCGCACGCCGTCGCGTTCGAGCGCCGCGGCGTGATCGCGGTGGCCACCCGGCTGCCGGTGGGCCTGGCCGCGCGTGGCGGCTGGGGCGACACCATCCTGCCGCTACCGGGTGGGTCGTGGACCGACGCCCTCACCGGCACCCGCGTGCCCGGCGCACCGGAGCTGTCCCAGCTGTTGGCCCGCTACCCCACCGCCCTGCTGATCCAGCACTGAATCTCAGTCAGCTCCGGGTAAGGCCAGGTGCTGCCTGACTGACGGCGCTCTGGTGGACTACAAGCCGGTTCGAGCGGCAGGTTGGGCAGACCTGGGCCTGATCGGGCGGCGCGCCGGGCAGCACGGTGAGGGGCCGGAACCGGCGGCCGTCGCAGTGCGCGGCCACCAGGTCCGCGTCGGGCGCGGGCTCGGGTTCGGCGAGGTGGGTGTCGCCGTCGGCGAGTGACGCCACGTACCAGTGCTTCACGCCCGCACCGCCCGGTAGCCATCCGGGGTCGTGACCGGCAACCGGGTCCGGGCAAAGCGCCGCCGCAGCAGCTGGGCCAGCGGCCCGCGGCGGCGGTGGGAGGTGCCGGTTGTGGTGGTGGCACGGTGCAGGGCGGTCTCACAGTCCAGGCAGGTCGGCCCGGGTGGAGTCGCCAGGGCCGCTGCCAGCACCCGGCGTCCGCAGAGCGCGGTGTACTCGCCGTGGCCGGCGACCAGGCCTTCGGTGGCGGCCTGCTGGCTGAGCAGATGGGCACGTCCGTCGACGGCGCTGGTCACCGGCGTGGGCCGGGTGATGCGACGCTGGATCTGGTCGGGCATGGCGGAGCCCTTTCGTCATCGGTGGGGTGTGCATCGGTCCCGGCGGCGGCCACCGCCGGGACCTCTTTCCTGTTCTCTGATGTTGCGCCTGGTCAGAGGGTGTCCCTGCTGCTCCTCGTCGCCATGTCGGGTGTCCTCTGTCTCTCCCAACTTGAGCGGGCCACCATCTGCTCCACGCAGCACTATGCACGGTAAATGTGTATTGAGCAAGCATGTAGTGCAGAAATACATAGCCACCTTGACTAGCGCCGGGTAGACGGGGACACTCACCCGTACCTGCCCAGCCACACTGGCGGGCAGCTGCCTGGGAGGGGAAGCCATGAAGATCACGAGGGCGTTGCGCGACAGCTGCCCCAACGGCATCGACTGTGACCGCATCTACGACACGGACGGAGACGATCTCGTGATCCGGGGGCGCACGATCATCGATCCCGCGCTGCTTCGCGAGCTTGGCCTACCGGAACACGAGTCGGCTGTCTTGATCTCCCGCAAGCTCTTTGCGGGGATATGACCATGCTTGACTTGCCTGCTCTGGGTGCTTACCTCACGAAGCGGCACACCCGTGACCTGTTCCGGCTGGAGACGTTGGGGCATTACGCCGCCGCCAGCGACGACGAGGACTACGACCGTTACCTGCGTGGTGAGCCCGCCCCCACGGCTGCAGGCAAAGATTCCTGGTTGGACCGGCTACGGACCGACACCGCCGCTGGCCGCCAGTGGCGTAGGGTGCACGTCGTGCAGGCTCCGCTGACCGACTACCTTCGCTACGAATGCGAGTGGGGCTACACCTACAACGTCGCCGCGGGCGAGGACGTGCGCATCCTGGACCTTTCTACGAGCCCGGCCGGCGCGGAGGTCCTGGGAGCAGTCGGCGACTTCTTCCTGGCCGACGACGAGCACGCCGTACGCATGGACTACGACGAGTCTGGCCGCTTCCGGGGCGCTGCCCCGGTTGATCCCTCGATACTCGCGATCTATCAGGCCATGGCCGCGGCCGCGTGGATGCTGGGTGAGTCGTTCACCACCTGGTGGGCCGAGCATCCCGAGCACCACCGCGCCAGCCAAGCTGCCTGACCGACGTGGCTGCGGAGCAGGGCTACGGACGCGACGAGCTGTCCCGCACGCTACGCCAGCTCCGCACCGACGCCGGCCTCTCGGGCACCGAGGCTGCCCAACGAGCCGGTCTGTCCCAGCCGACGATCTCCCGTTGGGAACGGGGCCTGTTCGTTCCCAACGCCGAGGACGTGGCCACCCTCGCCCGTGTCTACAACGTCCCTGCCGTGATGCGGCACCGACTGGCGCAGATGACCGAAGACCTGCGAGCCGAGTTCACCTCGGCCCGGGTGGTCATGCACCGCGGAGCGGGCGCGGCGCAACGACGTATCGACCGGATCGAAGCCACCTCCGAGCGAGTGGCCACGTTTCACCCGGCCATGGTACCGGGCCTGCTGCAAACGGAGACCTACGCCCGGACGGTGTTCAGCCAAGGACTCACCGGCACCGCCCTGGACGAAGCGATTGACGCCCGCCGGGACCGCCAGAGGCTGCTCACCGAACCCGGCCGCCGCTTCGACCAGGTGCTCCCCGAAGGCGCGTTGCGCTGGCACGCGCGCAACCCGAGCGTGATGATCGACCAGCTTGACCACATCGCTGACGTCGCCAAGCTGCCCGGAGTACGCATCGGCGTCATCCCCTGGACCACGCCGGTCCGGGTGTTCCCCATGCATGGCTTCGACATCTACGACCGGCGAGCCGCCATCGTCGGCACCTGGACCGCCACCGCACTGCTCACCGACCAGCATGACGTCACTCGCTACCTCGACCTCTTCCAGGAGCTGCAAGACCTCGCCTTCTTCGGCGCCGCGGCCATCGAGAACCTCGCCCGGATCGCCGACGACTATCGGGCACTACAGTCATAGATGCCAGAGAACTCAGGGAGAAGCTGGCCGTCTCGCCGCCGCGACCCTCAAGACGGGCTCGGACCGGACACCCACACCGACACTCCCAGTCGGGAGGTGCTCAAGTGAGCCTGTTGACTGCGGAGCAGCTTGGCGAGGTTC
>JALZDU010000038.1 GCA_030862405.1 Actinomycetota bacterium
ACTGAGGTAGGCCGTTCAGCTTCGCCTCGGCCTTGCGCCAGTCGTACTCCGTCGCCCAGTAGTTGGCGAGCGCCTGCACCGTCGCCAACTGCACGCCCTGCGATCGGTCTTCGACGAGCTCTTTCGACGGCAAGCGCGTGGCTGCGACGCGCGCACGCAGCGCCTCGAGTTCCGCCTCGGGGATCTCGATCGTGAACGGCCGGATCGCTGCGTCCTCGGTCGTGCCGGACATATGCATCCTCCCGGGTTTTGGCGATTCCCCACGATGAGGACCGGCGGCAGCATGCGTCCTGGGTCGTGCGCCGCGGTCGGACAGCTGCCGTACGGGGCCAGGAACACGGTCAGCGCCGCCAGCATCTGCTCGACAACCCAGTGGCCGGTGCCGGGGATGACCACACACTGCACGTTGTCCGCGGCGAGGTTCGGCGTTCCCGACCTGCTCAGCTTGCCGCTCCGCCGATGGCCAGGACGGGCACGGCCTCACGTGGGCCACGTACACAGTGTCGCCACAAATGCTGGGAGGGTGAAGTGGTACCTGTGGGTGGACTTCGAATGCACTCCGCGGGAGCAGAGATCAAACTAATTCAGCGGTACCGCAAGCGCGGAGCGTGAGGTTGAGCGGATGGCCCACTTCTGGGATTGATCTTAGTTAGTCTTGGCGTCCTCCTGGCAGCTCGCAGCGCAGGGAATTCAGCTGCCGCTCCTTTGACGACGACTGCCGTCAGTTGAGGTACATAGTTATTCGAGGCCGAGCGCCGCAAGTTGATCATGACGCAGGGCAGCGAGGTTTAACTACGTGACCTTGTCGGTGCCGAACGGGCCATCCACGGCAGTGACCTGCAGCATCGTTGGTGGGGTGGCCGTGGGGCATGATCGTCGGCTGTGGCGGTACGACTCGTGTATCTGATCTTCCGGCAGCTCATGGTTTGGCTGGGACTGCTGGCCCGTAGCTCACAATCGAAAAGTGCGGAGATCCTCGTGCTGCGCCACGAGGTCGCCGTGTTACGCCGCTAGATGAGCCACCGCGACTGTCCTGGGCGGATCGGGCGGTGTTCGCGGCACTGACCCGGTTACTGTCCCAAGCCTGTCGACTGCATCGGATTGTCACTCCCGCCACGATTTTGTGGTGGCACCGAGACCTAGTGACACGACGCTGGACCCAACCCCGACACCACCGAACCGGCGGCCGCCGCACGGCACCTGAGCTACGCCGGTTGGTCCTGCGGCTGGCCGCCGAGAACTCCTCCTGGGGTTACCGACGGATCCACGGCATGGCGCACTTCAACGACCATCGCCCGCACCGCGCGCTGAGCCAAGCAGCACTACTTAGGTCACTACCACCGCCCGCGTCACCATCCCAGGTTCGCCTCCGACGTCGCGATCTGCTCGGTGGCTTGATACACGAACACGCGGAGGTCGCATGGCGTGGATGAAAGTTCGGCACCCACACGCTACCTAGGCGGCAGTCCCCCTACGGATATCGGGTTCGATGCTGGGCGGCATCCAATCCCGCGAAGGCAGCGGATGGCAAGCGGCTCAAGCAGTTAGAGCCGGATCCGGTCACCGCACCCGTACAGCGGAGTCGGCTAGAAGCCACGCAGCGCGCCTTCGGATGCCCGGTTTGTTACGGTCTCTAAGGTGCTTCAGGGGCCGGCCTCCCCACTTTGGTGAGAGGCGAGGACGCCCTCCGCCTTAATGCAACCGTGCCCTTACACAGCCTGGCCACGGCCAGATCTGGCCGAGCCGAGGTGACCGGGGTAAACGTGCAGCGCACCTTCTGGATCCGGCAACATCAGGCATGGATCAAACCGCAGGGGCTCTTCGTTCGGGGCTCGGGGCTCGTCGGTGGTCGGTCAGGGCGGTGGCGGCGATGTCGTGCAGCTTGTGTGGCGTAGCCACGGCGGGGGAACCCGGGTTTACTCCTGAGCGAGTGGGGTAACTGCTAGCAACCGTGCGGTCACGCGTCGTCGGCCCTGCGGCAGTCGCGCCGGCCGTCGGGAAAGACACGCGTCCCGGCTGGGGCGCCACCCAAAGAGGGAAGGAGCTGGCAATGGCGTTGTCACCGAGCACCCTAGGCAAGACAGGACCGTTGTGCTCCGACGGTCTTGCGCGTGTTTGTTAGGACTCTAAAAACAATGGTTTCTCTTGCCGGAGGAAGCAATGATTGTCAATCTGCCCTCGACGAGTCATTGTTGCGGATCAAGCACCTTTGAGGAGTGTGTTTGGGCCAGTCTCTAACGGCTCGCTATTGTGTTGCAATAGCGAGCACAACTAGCGCACCAATCTGCATCTAGACAGAGGAGGAAATCATCATGACGCTCATTTCGAGCGGTGTGAGTACCAGGCCCTTCGATCAGCATACTGAACTGTGGGGCCGTCGCCGTTCGTGGTGGACACCGCGCTGGCTGCAGCGCAAACGAGAGGCTGACGAACTGGCGCGGTGGGCCAACGAGGTGACCTTGCTTTGGAACGACACGATGGACGGTACCGACCTTGCGCATCACACCGTGACCGCCGCTCGATTACCCTTCCTGCTAGCGCCGC
>JALZDU010000082.1 GCA_030862405.1 Actinomycetota bacterium
GCCCAGCTCCAGTAACCGCTCCTGCAGCGTGAACACGTCATCCCCGCGCATCGGGCGGGTGACGATGTAGCTGAGCATGCGGCACCCGAACTCTAGACGTGCGTCGCACAGCGCCTGGTAGGTGGCACGTCCTACCACGCCATCCGTGATCAGTCCGCGGCGTTGCTGGAAAGTCCGAACGGCGTGTTCCAGGGTGATGTCGAAGACGCTTGCTTCCGTCTCTGTGTCTGTGTCTGCGTGTGACTGAGGTGGGAGCAGTCCCTGCGACGTCAGCATCGCCCGCACTTCAGCCACCGCAAGACCGGCGTCGCCGCGGCGCAGCAGCTGCATGCACCCTCACTTCGGATCGGGCGCCGGGCTCTTGAGGAGAGCGTCGAGCGCGGGGACTTGTCACTCATTGTGCCCCGTCCCGCTCGATGCGGTTTGACGGGCTTGCCGGTGTTGGCCGCTCGGCTGCGCGAACCGGTAAAGCCCGCGCACATGACGTGTCCGGTGGGAATCGGTTGCTTGGTGGAACTGGGTGGTGTTCGTCGACGCGTCGACCTCGAAGTAGGATCAGATGTAGTCGGCCAGATATTCCAGCAGGGCAGCCTTGGGCTTGGCACCGACTATCTGCTTGACCGGCTTGCCGTTGGAAAACAAGATCATGGTTGGGATCGACATGACCTGGTAGTCCCGTGGGGTACTCGGATTCGCGTCGATGTCCATCTTCGCAATGGTGATCTTGCTTTCGTTCTCTGAAGCGATCTCCTCGAGCACCGGTGCCACCATCTTGCACGGGCCGCACCACGTCGCCCAGAAGTCCACCAGCACCGGCTTGTCGCTGCCGAGCACATCGTCGGCGAACGACTGGTCGGTCACGGTCACAGTCGGCTTGTCAGCCATCGCGTCTCCTGTCGGGTCCGTCTAGGAATCGATGATCAGGACTTCGAACCGTAGCCACCACCGACGAACTCGGCGGCCACCTCGGCGTGCGGATCCAGCGCGTGCTCGGCGAGCCAGCGTTCGGCGTCGATCGCGGCCGCGCAGCCAGTGCCGGCGGCGGTGACAGCTTGCCGGTAGGTGTGGTCCACCACGTCGCCCGCAGCAAAGACGCCGTCCGCGCTGGTGTAGGTGCTGGGCGCCTTGACCAGCACGTAGCCCGCATCGTCGGTCTCCACCTGGCCGCGGACCAGCTCGCTGCGCGGGTCGTGTCCGATCGCCACGAACATGCCGGTTGCCTCCAGCGTGGAACCGTCGGAGAGCGCCAAGCCGGTGACGCCACTCTCGCCCAACACTTGATCGACGGTCACCCCGGTACGCCAGTGGATCTTCTCGTTGTTCTGTGCACGCTCGAGCATGATTTTCGAGGCGCGAAACTGGTCACGCCGGTGCACCACGGTCACCGTCCGCGCGAACTTGGTGAGGAATGTGGCTTCCTCCATCGCCGAGTCTCCGCCACCGATGACGGCGATGTCCTGATCGCGGAAGAAGAAGCCGTCGCAGGTGGCGCACGAGCTGACTCCGCGGCCGAGCAACTCTTGCTCACCGGGGACATACAGGTAGCGGGGCTCCGCGCCCATCGCGAGGATGACCGACCGGGCGAGGTAGGTGGTCTGATCCACCGTGACCTTCTTGACGTCACCGGTCAGCTCGACCGACGTGACGTCTTTGGTCTGCAACTCGGTGCCGAACCGCTCGGCCTGAGCTCGGAACTCCTCCATCAGGGCCGGGCCCATGATCCCGTCGCGGAACCCCGGGTAGTTCTCCACGTCAGTGGTGGTCATCAAGACGCCGCCGTACTGGCTTCCCTCGAAGAGTAGCGGCTTGAGCTCTGCCCGCGCGGCGTAAATCGCGGCTGTGTACCCAGCCGGCCCCGAGCCGATGATGATGACGTCCCGGACTTGCTCGCTCACCTTGGTCACAACACGATCCTACGGACCGATGTTCCCGAGCCGATTGGCCGCTCTCCAAGTACGGCCAACCCAGGCAATTGATGCGCTCAACAGCCACCAACGGCGGGTGTTCTCCTGATTTCGGACGGGTTGGTAGTCGTCAGAGACGGTGCCGGGGTGGGTTGGTAGTCCTTGTAGGGCACCCAACGTCAGTGACGCGCTACGGCGTCGGCCATCCGGGCAGGGTTGCCGGGGCCGCAGCCAGGGTCCACCACGAGCAGCCGGAACTGGGTGGCTTGGACGGTGGGCAGCACCAGGATCACACCGCGCCGACCGTCGAGGGTGACCTCGCGGGCACCCAGTGGCTTGTCGCCCGCCGGTACATCGTTGGCGTCCAGGCAGCCCTGCAACGCTTCAGGCCGGGACAGTGGACCGTAGTTGCGAACTCCTAATGCGGGGCTCAGCGCACCGCTGAGGTCACCGCTGGACAGCACCAGTGGCGCGGGTGGCGAGACTGCTGCGGCCCCCAATGCGTCGCCGGCCCGCGGCGTGCCCCTGATCATCACGCCGATCATCGCACCGGCCCCCGCCACTCCGATCAAGGCCGCAGCAAGCACACCAGCGGCGATCGAGCGGGCGCGGGCGCGACGCCGGCCAGCCGGCCAGGTCACCAACTGCCGGGCGGTGCGGCAACGCCCAGTCCGCGCCCGGTCCGGCAGGTGAGCGGAAGTGCGGTTAGCTCGCTGGACCTCGGCGGTCAGCGCGGCGTCGAGTCGCTGCGCCACGGCGTCGGGTATCCGGGCTGGGCCCCGGGTTGACAGTGCCGCCAGATCGGCCACCGTGGCATCCAGGGCAGCGAGCACGGTACGGGCCTGCGGATCCGCGATCGCTCGCGCCCGCAACGACGTGGCAGCTTGCTCGGTGAGGGCACCCGCGTGCAGGTCGGCGAGCAGGTCCAGCGACCACTCCGAAGACTCTGCTGCCGATCGTTGCGGCGGATCGCCGGGGCGTATCGGACCCTTGGTGCCGGTCATCGTTCCTCCCCTCGATGCTGGCGTGCCGCCACGGCATCGCATGAGACGTTTGCATTCGCATCGAGGTTCCGTAGATGTCCAAGGAGCACCGCTAGCCGGGCGCGTCCGCGAGCGCAGCGGCTCTTGACTGTCCCTTCGGCGATGCCCAGCACCTGGGCAGTCTCAGCCACCGAGTATCCCTCGACGTCGACGAGGACGATCGCGGCACGTTGCTCGGCGGGCAGTGAGCTCAGTGCGTCGTCGACCGCCAGCCGGGATTCTCGGGCTGCCACCGCGTCCAGTGTCGACGCCGGCTCCTCCGGACTCCCGTCAGGCAGTGGCGCGGTGGGGCGGGCCCGGTTGCGGCGGATCCGGTCCAGACAGGCGTTGACCACGATCCGATGCAGCCAGGTAGTGACCTGGGCGTGGCCACGGAATCCGCCGGCGCAGCGAAACGCCGAGATCAACGCGTCCTGCACCGCGTCGGCGGCGTCGTCCGGATCACCCAGGGTCCGTAGCGCGGTAGCCCACATCCGGTCTCGGTGCCGGCGCACGAGCTCGCTGAACGCCAGTGGATCTCCCGCAACGTGCGCGGCGATCAGGTCAGCGTCCGACATCACGGCGGTCATGATGCGGCCCGTGCTGTGCATGAGCGGCGGACACACCGTGCACGAGGGACTGACACGCCGGGGAGGGGGGATGCGCTGGGGAGGGGGAGCACGCGGGGAGGGTAGCGGTGGTCAGGTGGCCCGGGTCTCGACACCGACCTCGCTGAGCTTGGATTGGTTGCGATCTCCCCCACCGGCCAGTCCAGTGATCCACACCAGCAGGTATCGCGTGGGGGGCCCGGCCCGTAGCGGGATCAGGGTGCTGCCGCGGCCGAGCGTGGCGGTGCCGACCAGCGTGGTCTCGGCCAGCTCCGCTTTCGGCGATGATGCGGTGCGTATCTCCAGCACGGTGCCGGGGCTAGGAGATATCACGGTCACCGAGGCCGCCGACACGGGTCGATCGAAGCTCAGCATGACGCCGAGCCCCTTCTTGTAGCTGGGGAACTGCTGGCGGTAGGAGTCGGTCGACCACACGGTGCTCGGATTGCCGTCGAGCAGCTTGCCGACGTCCTTCTGGTGGTCCGGGCTGCCCTTGCCGGAGGGGTCGTAGACCGCCAAATTCTTGACCTGGACCGGCGAGGACCGCGCCACCACCGGCGGCGGCTCGGACTGCTCGCCCGGTGACGGGCTGGCGACGACCAGCGGGGTACCCCCAGCGTTGACGAACACCGACAGCACCTGCATGCCGCCGTAACCGAGGATCATCAGCGTGATGGTGGCCAGCACCGCCATCGACACGCCCAGCTTCACCCGGCGTTGGCGGCGGGCCTGCTCGGGGCTGGTCGGCGAGGTGCGACTGTGCCGGCCATTGCGGTCGTCGGCGCTGGACGCGTTGAGCTCGAGCACCTCCCGCACGGCGGCACCGGTGTGCACGCCGCCGCCGGTGCCTGGATCAGCGAGACTGCGCAGCGCCAGGGTGGACAGCTCCACCGGCACACCGTGGCGCAGCGTCGTGGGGCTGACCAGGGAGCCGTCGGGTTGCCGCGGTGCGGGGGGCAGGGTGCTCGGGCCACCAGGCAGGGGCCAGTATCCAGTGAGCAACAGGTACAGCATCGCGCCCAGGCCGCGGATGTCGTCTTGGGACCCGGTCATGGGAAGCGGACCGGGAAATGCGAGACGTGCCTGCCTTTCGTGAGTCACCCTGATCCGATCCGGATGGTCGCAGCCCAGGATCAGACCGGCGCTGTGTGCGGCGTCCACCGCACCGGCCAGCGGGGCCAAAATCCCGGCTGCCATCGCCGGCGGCGGCAGCCCATCATCCAGGAGCTCGACCAGGCCACGACCCCGGGTCCACTCCGCGACCACGACCGCGACGGTCGGGCCGAAGCTCGCGTCGGGCTCCAGCACATCGAGCACCCGCGCCGCACCAGCCGCCTCCAAACGAGCCGAACGCAACGCGCGCGCCACAGCGGAGCGGATCACCCTGACCGCACCGGAGTCCTGCGGCGGCGCGATGAACAAGGTCAGCGCGACGTCACGATCCAGTACCAGGTCGCGGCCCCGCCACAGCCGCACGCCGCCACGGTCGTCGCGGCCCACCTCGGACAGCAAGCGGTAACGGCCCTTGCCGACAAGCGCGCCGGGGGTCGGCCACGGGGAGCCGGGCCGGCCGATCCCCGCCCCCGTCGAGTCACCGCTCACCGGTCCGATCAACCTCCCCGCGTTCTTTCGCTGCCCCGGGTTTAGAAGCACAGCATCGCCCCCGATGCAACACCCCAACACACCACGCGAGATGCAACGCGCGAGGTAGGGGTGAGGTAATTGTCAAGTCTACGGCTCCTTATGGCGATTCGGGGGTTGTTCGGGCGGTCGCCGGGTCCCCCGCGCCAGTACGGGTGCCGGGCGCACCCCGATCGAGGCCCGGATCGCCTCGGTGAGCTCCGGGGTGCGCAGTGCTATCAGGACACCACCCATCACCACGCCGACGACGACCGTGGTGAGCACCAGGTCCAGCCATGCTCCCCAGACAGCGCCACTGCTGCCATCGAGGTCGAGCAGGGCACGCAACCCGAGCACCGCACCCACTGCCGGCACCGCCGCCAGCAGGCAATTGCGAAGGGTGATCAGGGTGCGCTTGGTTTCCACCCGGCCCAGCCGCCGACGCAGCCACGCCTGCCCGACCATCGCGCCCAGCACGCACGACAGAGAGTTGACCGCGGTGAGTCCGAGCACGACATCGGCGTCGTCGAGCAGCACCGGGCAGGCCAGCAACAGCGGCAGTTTCACCGCCACCATCAATGCGTTGATCATGGTTGGGGTGCGGGCATCGGCCATCGAGTAGAAAACCCGCAACTGCAGCATCGTCACCGCAAACGGCAGCAGGCCGAAGGCCGACACCGCCAGCGCAGCGCCGAGGCGCTCGGCATCGCTGCCCGCCTTGCCCAATGAGAACAGCGCGATCCCGATCTGCTGCCCGGCGATGGTGAAGATCACGGTGATCGGGATCAGCAGCACCGTCAGGTAGCGGCTACCCAGCGAGAGATCCTTGACCACTCCCCGCCAGTCGGCGTCCGCCGCGGCCCGGCTCATCCGCGGCATAATCGCCGTGAGCAGCGAGTAACCGAGCACGCCGTAGGGCAGTTGCAGCAGCAGCCACACCACACTGTAAATCACCACTCCACCCGGTTCGCCCTGCGCCGCCGCCCGCGTGGTCACCACGAAGCCGAGCTGGCCGACCAGCACGTAGAGCATGAACCAGGCCGCCATCCCGCCGGCTTGGGTCAGCCTGGGATCCCAGCCCCATCGCCAGCGGAACTGAAAGCCCGCTCGGCGCAGGCCGGGCAGCTGCACCAGCGCCTGCGCGATGATGCCCGCGGTCGTCCCCAGGCCTAGAACCAGCAGCTTCGGGTCGCTGATCCGCGCTGGGTTAATGGTGATCTCGCCTGGTACCAGGACATAGATACCGAGAGTCACCAGCACGATGAGGTTGTTGAGCACGGGCGCCCAGGCCGGTGGACCGAAGACGCTACGTGCCTGAAGAATCGCCCCGAACACCCCGGACAAGCCGTAGAACAGGATCTGCGGCAGCAGCAGGTAGGCGAACATGGTTGCCAGCTGCGGGTCGGCGCGCAGCCCGTCGCCGAGCAACAGCGCGGCCAGAAACGGCGCCGCGGCGACAGCGAGCACCGTGGCCACACCGAGCGTTGCGCAGGCGAGGGTGACCAACCGCTGCGCGTAGGCCTCGCCCTGGTCGGCGTCCTCCTTCGCCGCGCGCACGAGCAGTGGCACTACGAGGCTGGTCAGCACCCCACCAAGCAGAATCTCGTAAAGCATTGCCGGTAGCGTGTTGGCGACGGTGTAGGAGTCGTTGATCAGCCCTAGCCCGAGCACTGCCGCGAGCCCCAGCAGGCGGATGAACCCGGTGATCCGGCTGACCAGGGTGGCCACCGCCATCGTGCGGGCGGCGGCGGCCACGGAGGTTTGTCTCGGCCCGGCGTCGTGAGCGGCAGTGTGATTCGCGGTGTCCGACAACTGCACTGTCACCCGGCTTCCCGTGCTCTGCGCACGCGGCGCACGATTCCGCGGACCACCAGCAGCACCAGCACAGCAGCGGCGCCCACAGTGAGCGCGACAGTAACGGTGCCGAAAGCAGTGGAGCGCACTTGGAGCCTGCTGGGCTCGCCCAGCGGGGTCCCACCGGGGGTGCTCAGCCGGGCCTCAACGCTGAATTGACCAGCTCGGCTCACCTCCGCCGGGATAACGAACTGCCGGGTGCTGCGGGCCGGTACCAGCTGCAGCCCGACCGCCCCGGCGCGCAGCCCGGCCGTTTCGGACAAGCTCAACTGGACCTGCACACCGACCGGCAACTCGTTGCTCACGGTGATGAGCAGCGGGGAGTCTGACGCCGCCAGGATGTAAGGGCCGGGTGACTGCACGATCCGAACCGACCGGCGCAGCTCGCCGAGCCGGTCACGCTGCTGTTGGGTTACCTGCATGGCCCGGTTCGGCTGGCCGCGCCAGGCCGACGACACCGCACGCAGCAGCCCGAGCCGCAAGGGATCCAGCAGATCGACGGGCTTGAGGTTGGCGGTGGGATCCAGGACGGTGGCCACCTGCAGGTCCCGTAGGACGTCTCGAGCTCGCTGGACGTCTGCGGTGATCGGGACCGGAATCTCCTCGGCGGCAGCTTGCGGCGGGTAGGTCACCGCTGTAAGGGGACCGGCGGGACGGGTGGTGGCCAGCGCAGGCAGCTCGCGAGGGGTGAAGTAACCAACCTCCAGCAGCTGCCGTGCGGTGCTCAACAGCGCGATGGCCTCAGCCCCACCGGCCTGCCAGCGGCGCGGCGGGACCAGCAGCACGGGGCGGCGATCCGGGTCGGTGGCGGCGCGGTAGACCAGTGCGCCGAGCCCGTCTTGGGCGGCCAGCGGGCTCGAGGTGCCGCTAGGTCGGGAAAAGACGCCGGTGACGTCGTTGCCGGGCTGGTTGACTTGCCGCGCCAGCGCGTTGCTCACTAGCGGGTCGACGAGTAGGCCGGTGGGAGCGGCGCCGCGACTGCCTGGCATGTTGGTGGCCAGGTCGATGACGTCGTGGGCAACCGTCGGCGGGGACATACCACGGGGTTCCAGCAGCACGGCATAGGTTTGCAGTGCAGTCAGGTCGGCCAGGGTGCGCTCGTCGAGTACCGCGCCCGCCGGCCAGCTCACCCCGGTCAGCGGCTGCACTCCGAGCAGGTCGCTCACCAGCCGTACGCCGGTGCTGGTGGCCAGGGCCTCCAAGTCGGTCAGTCCCGCCCGGGACAGCGCCACCAGGTCAGGATCGGCATAGGGCAGCGGCAGGACGCACCTGCCTTGGACCGCGCCGCGCAGCCGATCAAGCCAGCTCTGTGCGTCCGCTGCGCCAGTACCCTCGATGATCCCGTTGGGCTGGGCCACCCGATAGCCGCGGCTCATCCCGTCGACCGTCTCCACCAGCGCCGGGTCGATCGCGACGCAGACGGCTGCGGCCAGCGGTGACCCTGGTGGCACCACCTGCTCGAGGGCACCGAGCAAGCCATCGAGCCGGCCACCGGCAGCGATGTCGGCAGCCACCGGATCCGCTCCGGAGGGGTCACTGCGGATCAGGATCGGTTCCCCTGGACCGGTGGGCAACCGTGCGGGTTCCGCGGCCAATGGCCACACCACAGTCAGCGGCATCGGCTGCGCGGACGGGGCCAGCGCCGGCCCGGACGGCTGGCCGGCCGCGACGGGGGGGATCCCCAGCACTGGCAGCAGCAACGGAACCGATGCCAGCCGGGCGGTGCCACCGAACTCCGGCTTGCCGTTGAGATTGACCAGCAGTGGGTACACGCCCGGTTCGTTGATCTGCAGCGACTCCAGGTCCGTCCCACCGCGCAGCGGCACCTCGAGCCGGAATGCGACGTTCTGCCCTGGGGTGAGGTCACCAGGCACGGGCTGGAACAGCGTCACCTGGGGCGCTTCGGGCACGTCGGCCACGGCCCGCGTGGCCGCGTCGTCGGAGAGCACCGGCACGTCACGTTGCAGCCGAACCGCCAGCTTGGTGATGGGCCGGTCTCCGACGTTGACCACCCGGCCCTCGACTCTGAGCACCGGTTCGCTGGAGACGGTGACCACGCGGGGGGACATATCCGCCAGCTCGAGTCGAGCCAGCACGTTCGGGCGTTCGGGTTGTGCCGCCGGGACCTGTTGTGCTGGAAGTTTCGCTTGCGCGAGTGGGGCGCCGACCGTCAGCAATCCCAGCACCGCAAACAGGAAGGCCGCGGTGATCGAGTGAAGCCTGCGCCTCACGCCGAATCCGCGAGCATCTCGGTGGCGCGACGGACCAGGCGACGTTCGTCGGCGTAAGCCAACCGCGCCGGCAGATCAGCCAACGGCACCCAGGCCACCTCGGTGACCTCCACGTCAGCATCGGACAACTCCCCACCCAGCGCTCGCAGCAGGAAGTGATGCACCGTCTTGTGCACCCGGCGGTCTTCGGCGACGAACCAGTAGTCGATGCTGCCCAGGGAGGCCACCACGGCACTGTCGATGCCAGTTTCCTCCGCGACCTCACGCACTGCCGCCTGTTCGACCGTCTCGCCGTCCTCGATATGCCCTTTGGGTAGCGACCACAGCAGCCGACCTCGGCGATCCAGCCGCCCGATCACGGCGGCGTGCCCGGTCTCGGTGTCGACCACCAGCCCGCCGGCCGAGGTCTCATCCACAGTGCGCATCCGGCTGGTCCGGCGCCTGCCCTGCCCGGTACTGGCGCCGTCCTTGGCTATCCCCTTAACACCCGCCTTCGCGTCCCCTTTACCGTCCCCGCTTGCGATATCACCGCCGTGGCCGGCCCTGCGTCTGCCGCGGCGACCCTGGCCACTTGCGTCCCGGGCGGCCTTTTTACGGCTGGACCTACCGGAGGGCGGGGACATGGCGCTGATGGTATAGGCGAAGTCCGGCCTGGCCGACGCGGTGCGGTCCTGCACCGCAGCGGCGACCGGCCCAACACCTCCACGATCACCGCCAGCGCGGTCGCAGGTGACAGGACGTTACGCTGACTTGCCGTGCCGCCTTCGCCTTCTGTCACCTCTGGGCTAGGAAACCGCATCCCGTTGCCGGCCACGGCGCAGCAGAATGCGGTTGTGGAGCTGTTCCGGATCGCACCGGTGGCCGATGAGCTAGCCGCCCGCTTCACCGCGGCCGGTCATTCGCTGTACCTGGTGGGCGGCAGCGTGCGGGACGCCCTGCTCGGCAGGCTGGGCAGCGACCTGGATTTCACCACCGACGCCCGACCCGACGCCACCCGGCGAATCCTGGACGGCTGGGCCGACGCCGTGTGGGACACCGGGATCGCCTTCGGCACCATCGGCGCGACCAAGGCCGGTACCCACTGCGAGATCACGACCTACCGGGCTGACCGCTACGACCGGGTTTCCCGCAATCCAGACGTGGTCTTCGGTGACACAGTTGAAGGCGACCTCGCCCGGCGCGACTTCACCGTGAACGCAATGGCCGTACAGCTGCCCTTGCGAGACCTGCTTGCAGGGTCGAGCCATCGTGACTGCGGGGCGGCCGGCATCGTCGACCCGCACGGCGGGATGGCCGCGTTGGCCCGCCGTGAGCTCGACACCCCCGCGCCGCCGCAGGAGTCCTTCGCCGATGATCCGCTGCGAATGCTGCGCGCGGCCCGGTTCGTCTCCCAACTCGGTTTCAACCTCGCCCCGCGGGTGCAGGCCGCGCTGGTTGAGATGGCACCCGAGATCCGTCGCATCACCGTCGAACGGGTGGCCGCGGAGCTGTCCAAGCTGCTGCTCGGTGCAGACCCGCGGGCCGGTGTTGAGCTGGTGGTGGACACCGGGCTGGCCGACCACGTGCTGCCCGAGGTACCCGCGATGCGCCTGGAGATCGATGAGCATCATCAGCACAAGGACGTCTACGTACACTCCCTGACGGTGCTCGACCAGGCGATCGCACTGGAGGACGGCGAGCCCGACCTGGTGCTGCGGCTGGCGGCGCTGCTGCATGACATCGGCAAGCCGGCTACCCGCAGGCACGAGTCCGGCGGCGGAGTGAGCTTCCACCATCACGAGGTGGTCGGGGCCAAGATGGTCCGCAAGCGGTTGCGCGCGCTGCGTTACCCGACGCACGTCGTCGAGGACGTCGCCAAACTGGTATTCCTGCACCTGCGGTTTCACGGTTACGGCAGCGGTGAATGGACTGACTCGGCGGTGCGCCGCTACGTCACCGACGCCGGGGACCTGCTGCCGCGGCTGCACAAGCTCGTCCGGGCCGACTCCACCACACGCAACCGGCGCAAGGCGCTCGCGCTGCAGCGTACCTACGACGATCTCGAAGCCCGTATCGAGCGGATCCGAGCGGAGGAGGACCTGGCTGCGGTGCGCCCGGACCTGGACGGCAACGCCATCATGGACCTGCTCGGGTTGCCACCGGGTCCGCTCGTGGGCCAGGCATGGCGGCACCTCAAAGAGGTCCGCCTGGACCGGGGCCCGCTGTCCCGCGACGAAGCCGAGGCCGAGCTGCGCCGCTGGGCCCAGGACCACCTCTCCGACTAAACGGTCCCCCAAGGTGGACCGCCTGTGAACTCGACACTACGGACATTCAAATCTGTCGGCTGTCCAATTCACGAGCGTAGCGTTGGGCACTGACACCGCGGTTCGGAAGGACATCACCTCAATGCGCAGTGACCTATTCGCCCCCAGCCACCAGGAGGCCGGCGCCACCCAGCCAGGCATGGTGTTGCAGAACTCCAAGATGCTCAAGATCGCGCTAGCTGGCGAGATACTCGCCCGGCGGGGCTCGATGGTCGCCTACCAAGGAGAGGTGCAGTTCAAGGCGCTCGGCTCGGGTGGCATAGGCAAGTTCCTCAAACAGCAGCTGACCGGTGAGGGCGTCCCACTGATGAAGGCCTCCGGTCAGGGCGACGTGTTCCTCGCCGATGCCGCCGCCGACGTGCATCTGATCGACCTGGACGGTTCACACGACGCGCTGACCGTCAACGGTAAGAACGTGCTCGCGTTCGAGCCCACCCTGAGCTATGACATCCGCCGGGTCGACGGTGTGGGCATGTACTCCGCTGCGGGACTGTATAACTGCGTGTTCACCGGGCAGGGCCGGATCGCGATCACCGCCAAAGGTGCACCGGTGGTGCTCAATGTCGATCAGCCCACCTACGCCGACCCGCAGGCGGCGATCGCCTGGTCCGCGGCGCTGCAGACCGGGTTTCACCGGGCTGACCAGATAGGCCTGGGCACACTGCTGGGTCGCAGCACCGGGGAGGCGTTCACGATGAGCT
>JALZDU010000140.1 GCA_030862405.1 Actinomycetota bacterium
GCCGCAGTACACAGGCCCCGACGCCGTCCCGGAGCACCGCTGCGACCAGCCTGCCTTCTCGCCGCTGCGGATGCCCTGCGGCGGCGCGGCGGGCCTGCGCCGGGTCATCGGGCAACTCGCCCAGACCCGCCTGCGCTGCAGGCGGGAGTACCACGATTTCTTGGACCAGCGCGCAGCCGGCGACTGCCTCTGGCCATTCGATGCTGGCCAACGCAGCATCCAGCTCGCCGCCGGGCAGGGCCTCCTGAGCCACCGGAGTGAGTTCGGTGTCGAGTTGACCGGCCAATTCCGGCTGGCTGGCCAGCAAGGTCGGCGTGGCGACCAGGGCGAACAGCTGCGGTTGCTGGTCCCAGCCGGCGGCCGCAACGAATTCCTCGACCTCTCGCGCAGTGGCCTCCAAGGCGTGGGACCGGGACGGGTACGGCGTCGGCTCGCTCACCCGCTTATGGTCGCACTGGAATTCGGCACTGTCCGCGGCGGTGCGGCCACCGGGATCGGAACCACAGGGCACTCCGTAGAGTTGGACAGGAAGGACTCAACCCGGCGTAGGGCAGCACAGGCTGCGGCGAGGGGGGGTCTGCACTGCGTCGCCGTCGTCGGAGGAGCGTGTCCTGTGGCCAATCGGCCTCCCGCCGGAGTTCCCACCCTCTCCCGGCGCGCCAGGATTCTGATCGCCGTCGGAGCTGTGGCTCTGGCGGTGCTGATCGTCGGGTCGCGGCTGATCGATACGTATGTGGACTGGTTGTGGTTCGGCGAGGTGGGCTTCCGCTCGGTATTCTCGACTGTTTTGGTCACCCGGGTCGTGCAGTTCCTCGTCGTCGGGCTGGTGGTCGGCGGGTTGCTTGGGCTCAACATTGTGATCGCCTACCGCACCCGGCCGATCTTTGTGCCGGTGGCGGGACCTGACGATCCGGTGGCGCGATACCGCACTGCGATTGTCCAGCGGCTGCGGGTGGTCGGTATCGGCGTGCCAGCATTGGTCGGCCTGCTTGCCGGCCTGTCCGCGCTGGGCGACTGGCAGGTCGTCCAGATGTTCCTGCACGGCACCAATTTCGGCGTGACCGATCCCCAGTTCAACAAAGACGTCGGCTTCTATGCCTTCGAGCTGCCCTTCTACCGCAGGCTCCTCGCCTGGGCCTTCGTCGCAGTGGTGCTGTCCTTCCTCGGGGCTCTGATCACCCATTACTTGTTCGGCGGTCTGAGGCTGGCCGGCCGCGGTGGGCAGCTGTCCGGCCCGGCCCGGGTGCAGCTTGCCGTACTGGCGGGTGTCTTCGTGCTGCTCAAGGCGGTGGCCTACTACCTCGACCGCTACGGTTTGCTGTTCTCCGACCGCAATCCGCTGTTTACCGGGGCCAGCTACACCGACCTCAACGCGGTGATGCCCGCCAAGATCATCCTGATGTGCATTGCGGTGATCTGCGCGGTGGCTTTCTTCGTCGGTGCGATATTGCGCAACCTGCAACTACCGGCGATCGCCATCGCGCTGCTGGTGCTGTCCAGCATTCTGGTGGGGGCGGCGTGGCCGGCGATTCTCGAGCAGTTCGTGGTACGCCCGAACGCCAACGAGCGCGAGGCGCCGTCCATCCAACACAACATCGTCGCAACTCGAGGCGCTTACGGCATCACCGACCAGCAGGTCACGTACTCCCAGTACTCCGGACGTAGTGAAGCCTCGCCCGCTGCGGTGCGGACGGACACCGCCACGATCCCGAACATCCGGTTGCTTGACCCCAACGTGCTGTCGCAGACCTTCACCCAGCTGCAGCAGCGGGAGAACTTCTACGGTTTCCCGGACAAGCTTGACGTCGACCGCTATGCCGTCGGGGGTAAGAAGCAGGACTATATCGTGGCGGTACGAGAGCTGGAGTCCGCGTCGCTGGCCGAGAACCAGCGCACCTGGATCAACCAGCATCTCACCTTCACCCATGGCAATGGCTTCGTCGCCGCCCCGGCCAATACCGTGAACTCCGCACTGAATGACGCTGGCTCCGGGGAGGGCGGCTACCCGGTGTTCACCGTGTCGGACACCACGGTGCAGGGCGACATTCCAGTGCAGCAGCCGCGAATCTACTTCGGCGAGCTGATCGACAACTATGTGATCGTCGGAGGGAACCCTGGTGCCTCCCCACGAGAGTACGACAGCCGTTCGGAGAACTACACCTACGAAGGCAAGGGTGGGGTACCGATCGGAAGCTGGGCGACCCGGTTGCTGTTCGCTGCGTACTATGGCGAGCGCAACATCTTGTTCAACCAGGCGATCGGGACTGAGTCAAAGGTTATCTACAATCAGCACCCGAGGGATCGGTTGCAGAAGGTAGCACCCTGGCTGACCGTCGATGGCGACCCATATCCAGCCGTGGTCAACGGCCGAATTCAGTGGATTCTCGACGGTTATACGACCCTGGACAACTACCCATATGCACAGCGGACGGTGTTGGGCAGAGCGACCGCGGACTCCCTGTCCGGAGTGTCCCGGCTACCGAACGACGAGATCAGCTACATCCGTAACTCTGTCAAGGCAACCGTGGACGCCTACGACGGCACCGTGGCGCTGTACGCGGTCGACGAAAGCGATCCTGTACTGCGGACATGGATGAACGTGTTCCCGAATACCGTGCAGCCCAGTAGTGCGATTGCCGCTGAGTTGCGGGAGCACTTCCGTTACCCGCAGGACTTGTTCAAGGTGCAGCGCGAGATGCTGGCCCGCTACCATGTCGACAATCCGGCAGTGTTCTTCACCAACGATGATTTTTGGAATGTTCCTTCGGACCCAACGCAAAACCAGCAAGGCGTTGACCAGCCGCCCTATTACGTACTGGCCGGACCGCCGATCGGGGGAGGAGCGGCGGAGTTCCAACTTACCAGTGCGCTGGTCAGCCTGCGCCGGCCATTCCTGGCGTCCTACATCTCGGCGGGATCAGACCCGGATAACTACGGCGAGATCCGAGTGCTCGAGTTACCCGGCGAATCCCAGACGCTGGGTCCGGAACAGGTGCAGAACCGGTTCGTGTCCTCGGCAGTTGTCAGTACCGAGCTCAACCTGTTGCGACAGTCCGAGACCGATGTGCGCTACGGCAACCTGCTCACTTTGCCGGTCGGCGGCGGGCTGCTCTACGTGGAACCCGTCTATATCGAGCGAGCCAATCAGCAAGCGGCGTTCCCGCAACTGAACCGCGTACTGGTGGCCTACGGCGATCGGATCGGGTACGCCCCGACCTTGCGAGAGGCACTCAACCAAGTCTTCGGCGCCGGTGCCGGGGATACCACCACCTTGCCCGGCCAGCAGGCCAACGTTCCCGTGCAGGCTTCGCCTCTGCCCCCAGCAGCGGTCGGTGGCGCCATCAACCCGGAGATGCGCCAAGCGGTTACTGACATTGCCAATGCGCTCAACCGCCTGCGCCAGGCTCAGGGTGCCGGCGATTTCACTGCTCAGGGCGAGGCACTGTCCGACCTCGACGCCGCCACCAAGCGGTTCGACACCGCGGCTGCGGCCCCGGCCGGCGAGGATGCTCCCGCGCCCTCTGCCGAACCCACGCCCGGCGGGGGTGGCTGACCGCTGACCAGGCGATTTGCCTCTCCGAGAGCCGCCCGCGTAGGGTGACGTCACCAACGCGGGGTGGAGCAGCTCGGTAGCTCGCTGGGCTCATAACCCAGAGGTCGCAGGTTCGAATCCTGCCCCCGCTACCACGCGAAAGGGCCCCAGGGACCACCCCTGGGGCCCTTTTCATGCCTGATGGTCACGGAATCGGTCACGAGACGTCCTGACTGCGCTGTCTGGCCAGACGCAACACCCGGCAGCCCGGCCAAGATCACCGGCACCAGTGCGTGAACCACAT
>JALZDU010000142.1 GCA_030862405.1 Actinomycetota bacterium
GTGTGTGGGTCGCCGGCCGGCACAATGGTTCTCCCGAGAACGCGTGCGAGGACGCCACTGCAGGTTGCGTCGCCGCCTACCGCGAGCACATGACGTACCTGGCAGAGCAGCCGCTGTTGGCCCGCTCCTATGAGCGGCTCGACCTGAACCGGCTACGGACGACCGCGACACGAGACACGCTGCGCCAGCAGATCAAGCGGGCAGCCCAACGGGCACGCCGGCGCACCAGCGACCGCGCGCTGCCACGATTCACCCAACAACGACACGGCACCCGCCACATCGTCGAGGAGCCCCCGCTCATCACCCGTGTGGACGCTGCCGAGGCCGACCAGATCGCACAGGCACTGGACTCCTACCTGCACACGCTGGCTCCGCACTGGGCGCACATCCTGGCCGGATACAGCATCATCGACATCGCTCACAAAGTCGTCGGAGTGGGCTCAGTAGGTCTGCGTGCCTACATCGCGCTCTGCGAAGGCAGCAGCCCCGACGATGTCGTATTTCTCCAGCTCAAGCAGGCCGGCCGATCCGTCGTCGCGCGGTTCATGCACGGCGACTCAGCATGGCACACCCACCAGGGACAGCGGGTGGTCGAATACCAGCAGGCGCTACAGACCGTCAGCGATCCACTGCTGGGATGGACCACCGTCGCAGACCACCAGTATTACGTCCGGCAGTTCCGGGACATGAAGGGCGCCGTCACTGTCGAAGGGATCGACGCCTCAGCTCTGGCAGATTACGCCAGGATCTGCGGCTTACTGCTGGCCAAGGGCCACGCCCGCACCAGCGGCGCCTCCATGATCGCCGGCTACCTCGGCGGCAGCGATAAGGTCGACCGGGCCATGTGCCGATTCGCCTGCGGTTACGCTGAGCAAATCGAGCGCGACTACCAGGCCTTGCTGGCCGCCGTCGCCCGCGGCATCCTCCCTGCCGAGACCGGCCGGTGACGAGCGCACTGGTCCAGGAGCCGAACCCCGGACCCAGGGGCGCGAACGACCAGCCCCTGGGCGACCGAGTTCCTTCGCTAGCTCATAGCGTCCGCGCCAGTCGATCCGCCAGTAGGCGTATAAAACGTGGCGGGTCACTCAGTTCACCGCCCTCGGCCAGCAGTGCCATCCCGTACAGAAGCTGCGCTGTTTCCGCCAGTCCGGGGTCGTCCTTGCGCTCGTCATAGGATGTCCGTAGCCCACTCACTAAGGGATGCGTGGGATTGAGTTCGAGGATGCGCTTGATGCGTGGCACATCCTGTCCCATGGCGCGATACATCTTCTCCAGCGTGGGCGTGACATCGTGTGCGTCTCCGACAACACAGGCCGGCGAGGTGGTCAGGCGCGACGACAACCGTACCTCCTTCACATCTTCCTGCAATGTGGACGTCATCCAGGCCAGCAAATCGGCAAAGTCTTTCTGCTGCTGGTCCCTTTCGAGCTCGGCCGTTTTCTTTTCTTCCTCGGTATCAAGGTCGACCTGCCCCTTGGCGATCGACTGGAGCCGCTTGCCATCGAACTCACGAACCGAGTCGACCCATATCTCGTCGACTGGATCAGTCAGCAAGAGCACCTCGAATCCCTTGGCTCGGAAGGCTTCCATATGAGGCGAGCTCTCAATGATCGACCGCGACTCACCCGTCATGTAGTAGATGTGCTGTTGTCCCTCTTTCATGCGATCCAGGTATTGCCGCAAGGTGGTCAACTGCTCTGCGTGGTAGGTTGACGCGAACGATGCGATGTCAAGGATTGTATCGCGATTTTCGAAGTCGTTGATAAGCCCTTCCTTGACGGCTCGGCCGAACTCCCTCCAGAAGGTGTTGTAGCGGTCGGCGTTGCCGGCCATCATCTCCTTCACCGTCGACAGCACCTTCTTGACCAGACGTCGGCGCATCATCTGGATCTGCCGGTCCTGCTGGAGTACCTCTCGTGAGACGTTGAGCGACAGGTCCTGCGCATCCACCACGCCTTTGACGAAGCGTAGGTACTCCGGCATGAGCGCTTCGCAATCGTCCATGATGAACACGCGTTTCACGTACAACTGGACGCCGCGTTTGCGATCCCGCATGAACAAGTCCAGCGGTGCGTGGGATGGGATGAACAGCAGTGCCTGGTATTCGAACGTCCCTTCCGCCTTCATGTTTATGATCTCAAGCGGATCGTTCCAGTCGTGACTTATGTGCTTGTAGAAATCCTTGTACTCGTGTTCTTCGACCTCGTTTTTGGAACGCGCCCACAGCGCCTGCATCGAGTTGATCGTCTCGATTTCACGCGTGACCTTGCCGTCCTTGTCCGTGCGCTCGGCTTCCATCCTGATCGGCCATGTGATGAAGTCAGAGTATCGCTTGACGATTTCTCTGATCTTCCAGCCGTCGGTGTAGTCGAAGAGCTGGTCGTCTTTGTCCTCCGGTTTGAGATGTAGGGTGACCGCAGTACCTTGCGGTGCGCCATCGACCGACTCGATGGTGTAGGTCCCCGCACCGCTGGATTCCCAACGGGTGGCGTGACTTTCTCCCGCGCGCCGCGTCAGCAGCGTGACCTTGTCGGCCACCATGAAACTGGAGTAAAAGCCAATACCGAACTGCCCGATGAGACGCTCCGAGACCGATGCGTCTTTCGACTCCTTCATCTTGTCCAGGAACTCCACCGTACCGGATTTCGCGATCGTTCCGATCAGAAGCACCACATCGTCGCGTGACATGCCGATGCCGTTGTCCCGCACGGTGAGCGTGCGCTGCTCTTTGTCCACCTCAATATCGATGTGCAGATCGGAAGTATCTACTTGCAGGTCCTTGTCACGGAACGCTTCCAAACGCAATTTGTCCAATGCGTCGGAGGAGTTGGAGATGAGCTCTCGCAGGAAGGTGTCCTTGTTCGAGTAGATCGAATGAACCATCAACTGCAAGAGCTGGCGCGCCTCGGCCTCGAACTCGCGCGTTTCGACCTGCGTGTTCACCGGTTTCCTTTCTGGTAGAAGGCTATCAACGAATAGTACGTGCGTTGCCGTCGCGGGCTCAACGCCACATCGTGCCTCAACGAACGACATCCGGCCAAGCAACAGCGTCTCGCACGCAGCCACCGACACCAAAGCTCAGGCCGGGTTCCCACCGCCGTGGCGACACGCCGACCCTGGTGCGCAAGGCTGCGGGCATGGATTGTGTGTTCTGCCGCATCGTTTCCGGTACTGCCGACGCCAGCATCGTCTACGACGACGACCGATTGCTCGCCTTCTGCGACTTGAACCCGGTGAACCCCGGTCATGTACTGATCATCCCGAAGGCCCACGGCGTGGGCCTGGCCGACCTCGACCAGTCCGATGGCAGTCGCATGTTCCTGGTCGCTCAGCGCATGGCCGCGGCTCTTCGGCGCAGCGGTCTGCGCTGCGAGGGAGTGAACCTGTTTCTCGCTGATGGCGCGGCTGCGGGCCAGGAAGTCTTTCACGTCCATCTGCACGTGTTTCCCCGTTATGCGGGGGACTACTTCCGCCTCGATCCCGGGCAGCGGCGGGCGCCCCGCAGAGATCTTGACGAGATCGCGGCCCGGGTCCGCGCTGAGTTGTGACGCTCAGCGATCAGCGATGAACGCACGGGCGGGTCGCTGACGGGCTGGGGGATCTATGGGTGCCGTCCGGCACGTCTCTCATGCTGCCGCATTCACGCCACCGACCTTATTTCGATCTTTCCTTGGTTAACCCGCACTTCGTAGCAGGGCTGCGGGGCAACTGCCGGTCCCCGGACAACGGATCCGTCTTGGATGCGGAAACGGCTGGAGTGCCACGGGCAGACGATTTCCTGACCTTCGATCTTGCCCTCGTGGAGCGGTCCGCCACGATGACTGCAGCGGTTAGCCAGCGCGTGGACTGCGCTGTTTGTCCGATAGAGCAGCACCTCATTGCCTGCCACGGTGACCTGCTGCGGAGTTCCATCGGCCAGCTCGGAGGCGTCCAGGACAGCAGTCCAGTCTCCGATGGGCTCTTCGAAAACGGTGTGGTCGACGCCCAGACCCTTGCGGTAGGACAGGTGCCCACCGAGCAATCCCGAGGCAACGAGCACACCGGTACCGAGCACGGATAGCGCAATGCCTCGGGCTCGTTTGCGCCGGAGCCGCGCGGCACATGAGGCGGTGAACAGGCCCAGCGCCACGACGTTGCCGATGGCATGGGCGGCACCGACCGCAAGGATGGAGTCGTCGACCTCATCCGACAAGTCGGACAGACCGGAGGCCGCTGTGGGTAGGGCCGCGACGACGCCCACCGCCACCAGCGTGTCGGCCCCTCGCCGTGAGGTGCCACTGAAGAGTCCCACGAGATCCAGCAGGAACGCACTGGTCCACGCACCGATGGGGATATCGGTAAGCATCGGATGCGCCGGATGGCCCAGCCACGTGCCGCTCAGCAAATCTTTCACTGGACCGGTTGCGGCCAGCTTGGCCATCGGCTTACTGACCACCTTGCCAGCGACGCTCAGCGGGCGAGAACGCTCGAGCGCCCAGGTCAACGATTCGAGTTGACGATTGAGTCGAGCTGCCGGCGGCCGCTGTTCAGAGTCACTCACCATGCCGCATTCAACCACGGAATGTAGCACTCCGCACGGTGCAGGAGGCGCTTGTCACTCGTCCTGCGAGAGCACCAGTGCGGTGTAGGGCCCGAGCCCGATGCTGGCACTGCACGGCATCCCGTCCACCGGCCGGTCTTCCGACGTCGTGTCGTAGCTTTCCTGCGTACCGAAGTCGTCGCTATATCCGGTCCAGTCGCTGTTGAGCCTTACTCGCCACGGCCCTTGCGCGGCAGGCCGACCCAGTAGGCGTCGTAGCTACGGTTCGCCAGGTTCAGTATCACCACGACGTCATCACGCGGTCCGCCGTGATTCCAGCGGTGGTAGGCCAGGGACGTTGTCGTCGTCGTTGACATGGTGGACAGCCACGTGACTTCCACGAAGCGCGCGCGTCGTGTCGTACCAGTTGCGGCGCAGCCGAATGAGGTCGCGATAGAGCGCGAGGATGCCGCTGTGACTTTGCTGTTCGCCCAGTCGATCGGGTTCTGGTCGTGGAACCACTGATCCTCGAGGAACTCCTGTCCCTGCAAGATCATCGGTATGCCGGGTGCGGTGAACACGAGCACCGCTCCGAGCATCGAACGCTTCCGGGAGAACCAACTGCTGCCATTGCCCGGCCAGATCGCGGCCGGCAGCCTCGCCTTGCCGTTTGCGACCTCGTCGTGAGACTCGGTATAGATCACCCGACGCAGTGGGCCTTCACCGCCTCGCGCCATCGCCGCCCGCAGAGTGTCCATGCTCCGGGCGCCGCCATAGCCGCGTGAGCACCGCGCGGACCAGATGCACGAATGCGGCGTCCCACTGGCTGTCGAACCCGGCACCACCCGCAAACGTCGGCCGAGTGATCGAATCAACGTCCTGCATGTCCTCTGCAATGTAAACTTTCCACGGCTGTCTCGCATTCTTATTGGCCGTGATCGTGTGGAGGAGACGCCAGCCGTCCGGAATGTCACGTGCGAAGTCGTTGCCGCTGTAGATGTTACGAATGTAACTGGTTGCGTCCCACCGGAGACCGTCGAGACGGTATTCCTCGAGCCACATCCGCGCGTTGTCACGCAGGAACGACACCACTTCAGGACGTCCATAGTCGGGCCGAGTGTCGCCCCATGGTGTCTGGCAGCGACGGTCGTTGTAGAAGTAGATTCCCCCCTTGCCGTTATCACTCCACCCGTCGAACTGCCACAGGTCCAGGTCACTGGGACCCATGTGGTTATATGCGACGTCGGCGATGACGGCGATGCCTCGCTCGTGGGCTGTCCGGATAAGCCGCTTGCTCCATCGGCCCGCCATAAGCACCCTCGATGGCAAAGATGTGTGACGGGTTGTAGCCCCAGGAGAAGTCGGTGGCGAACTCTGCGGACGGCAGCAGCTCGATCGCGTTGATGCCCAGATCACTTCGACTTCTGCCGGTTGAGCAGCGACAATGACAGCGAGCTCGCCGGCGCCACGCTACCCGAAACGGCACAGTACTGTTCTTCAACGTGCACCCGGGATCACCTACGCGGTGACCGGACCGTGGCGCCGCGGCGCTCCGTGAAATCGATGACTGGGGTGAAGATCCAGAGACGGAAGATCCGCGGACGGGCAGTGTTGCTCGCCGCGCTCATCGTGGCACTCGCTCCAACGGCGGCGTCGGCTGAACCTGAGCCTGCTAACCGGTCCGCCGCGGGGTTCATATTCGCGCTGATCGGGGACACCCCATATGGGCCGGAGCAGGTCACCCAATTCGCTGACCTCCGGGCCGCCATCAACGCCGATTCCACGGTGCGGATGGTGCTGCACGCCGGCGACGTGAAGGGTGGCTCCGAGCGTTGCGACGACGCCCTGTTCGCTGAGCGCCACGCACTCTACGAGGCATTCGAGGACCCGTTCGTGCTGACGCCCGGGGACAACGAGTGGACCGACTGCCACCGCACGGCGGCCGGGAGCTACCTACCCACCGAGCGGTTGGCCGCGATGAGGGCGGTGTTCTACCCCATGCCCGGGCACACCACCGGCGGGCGGTCGATGCGGGTACGCAGCCAGGCGGCGGATCCCGAGTACGGGGCCTACGTCGAGAACGTCCGGTTCCACCGCAACCGGGTGATCTTCGCGACCGTGCACGTAGTGGGCAGCCGCAACGGCCTCGAGCCGTGGTCCGGACTGCCCGATGGAGACCGTCCTTCGGCGCGGACGGCGGAGGTCGCCGCTCGAGAGGCGGCTGCGTTGTCCTGGATCGACGCCGCGTTCGACGCCGCCACCAACCAGAATGCGGCCGGAGTCCTGCTGCTTTTGCAGGCTGAACCAGTCGAGAGCGAGCCAGGTTACGCCCGCATCCGAGACCGGATCGTGCGGCGCGCCACCGACTTCGGTCGCCCGGTCCTGCTCGTGCACGGTGACGAGCACGTCTTCGAACAACAGCCCTCCTACGCCGGCGTACCGAACCTCACTCGGCTCGAAACGTTCGGCGACACCGCCCAAAACTGGCTCCGCGTCCACGTCGATCCCAGCTCGAGGGAAGTCTTCTCCTGGACACCCGTCACCGTCCCATGAGCGTGACCCGACGCGCGGTTCTCATGTTCAGCTGACCACCGAACAGGGAAGGCGCTGGCATGGATATTTCCCGTAACGCTCCGCAGGACTTTCCCCGCACCGCGATCGTGACCGCTTCAGACTCCGGTATCGGCAGGGCCACCGCGGTCGCCCTGGCCACGATGGGGTGCGACGTCGGTATCACCTGGCACACCGACGAGCACGGCGCCCAGGCAACCGCCGAGGAGGTCCGAGCTGCCGGCCGCCGCGCAGAAGTACGCCGGCTCGACTTAACGAATCTGCCGGATGCTGCGGACCTGATCGACGAGTTCGCCGATCTCCTGGGCGGCGTCGACGTGCTGGTGAACAACGCCGGCACGGGCACTGCCACGTCGCTGCTCGACATCGACTACAACACCTGGCGGGAGGTATTCGCGACCGATGTGGACGGCGCATTTCTCACCCTGCAGCGGGCCGCTCGGCGGATGATCGCCGCTGGCCGCGGCGGGAGGATCGTCAACATCACCAGCGTCCACGAGCACCAGCCCAGGGTCGGCGCGGCCCCGTACTGCGCGGCCAAGGCCGCCCTGGGGCTGTTGACCAAGACCGCCGCCCTGGAACTGTCCGAGCACCGCATCACCGTCAACGCCGTCGCACCTGGCGAGATCGCCACGCCGATGACCGGCCAGGAAGACATCGACGTCCACGAACAGCACCGCCCCGGGGTGCCGCTTGGGCGTCCCGGGGACGCCCGGGAGATCGCCGCTGTAGTGGCCTTCCTGTGCTCTGCGGCGGCGTCGTACGTCACGGGCGCGTCGTGGCCGGTGGACGGCGGGATGCTCCAGATGGGACCCATGGCCGGTTCCCACCTGCAGTCGGAGGACTGGCGTCGACCATAGTCGTTCACATGCTTCGAGTGAGCGATCAGCGCCCGGTTACTACGCCGCAGGCCACTCGCCCGCCCGAGTCGCCCGTCGCCAGCGTCATGGCGTCCGGACCTCCGGCGACGTACCGGCTCGGGATGTTGGCGTAGTTGTCGGGGGCGGCGTGGACGATGATCGCGCCCCCGTCGGAGTCCAGCACATCGGTGAGCTTGAGACGGTCGGTTGTGAACAATGCTTGGGCAGTGCCGTCGGCGCCGACCAAAAGGACCGGCATGTCGGCGGCGTGGCTGGGGTGATTAATCGCCGGCAACACGCAAGTGCCCACCAGCGGACGCAAACGGTGGGCGGAATGCCCGACGCATTCTCCCTTCTCGTGGCGTTCAGCCGCCCGTTGAGCTCAACAAGCTGGATGGCTCCGAGCGATGCTCCCGCAGGATCCACGAGACGGGGCCTGCCCGATTCGAAGCAGCGAGCGTGCATCGTTACTCGCAAGGGCAGTGCTGATGCCCATTCCCAATGCCCCGACAAGCACGGCGATCAGGCCGACAACCGCAACGACATGCTTTTTCATTTACCGATCCCTTCGTCGTGGCACGAGGCATGGTTTAGTCAAGCCGTACAGCCCGGCGACCAACGGCGTGTCGGCAGATTCAACATCGTCGAGCCCACGGTGCCGGCCAGAACCGGCACCGTCCCTACGATCCAAAATCGCTGGATCTCCCCCTTCTGTTACGCAAACATCACCCTAAATACGCATATGTTCGGCATGGCGGCATTGTGTGACGACTCGAACGTTTATAAGGCCCATTTCATGCAATCCGGTCGCGGCCGTAAACGGGCGGGCGCCGTGTGCTGTCACATCGTCGTCGGTGCACCGACTGCTTTGGCTTCGTTCACTGCCGAGTCGAGGGTCATCGCCTGCCCGTTGATCCAGGCGGCCGCGAAGTCCTGCTCGTCGAGGCGTGCCCGCACCACAACCAGCCGTCGTTGGTGGCGATCACGCTCAGGATGGGGTGGCGGCGTTCCGTTGCGGGACACCGCGAGGCACTCCCGACCTGCCGCTGTGGCTGGATCGAGGTCGCCATGCGCCAGCGAGAACGCGGCTGCACCATAGAGCAACCGGGACCGCATCTGCGCCACCATAGGCACGTCATCCCGCAGCGCAGCCTCGACCAGCTCGCGGCCCTCGCCGAGCGGCCCACGCAGCAGCCACAGCAGCCAGGTGCCGCTGACGATCGCTGACGCGGCCGAGGCGGTTCCGATGCCGTGATCCAGCTTGCGCAATACCCGCACTTCTTCGAGATCAAATGGCCACGCATCGAGCCTCCCCAGTTCTCCTGAGGAGTCGCGAGGTGGCCCGCCACCGTAGGCCACCGGTCACAGGGCGGGATGAGACACCGCGGTGACGAGGTCGTCGCAACCGTCGACCCACGGTAGTGTCTTCGGACGCCTGCCGACAGATACGGAATCGGTGAGTCGGCCATCGCCCGTCGAAGGAGACCGTCATGGCTTCAGCCCAAGGACTGGAGATCTACCTCATCGATCACCTGGCTGGTGCTGCCGCCGGCACCGAGCTCGCGAGCAAGATCAGCTCTCAATACGCGGGCACCCGGTTCGGCCCCTTCCTTGCAGAGCTGGCTAGCGACATCGAGCAGGACAAGGCGACGTTGGAAGAACTGATGGAGCGGCTCGGGATTCAGCGAAGTGTGATCAAGCAGGGTGCCAGCTGGGTCGCGGAGAAGGTCAGCAGGCTGAAGCTGAGCGAGACGATGACCGGTGATCAGGACTTGAAGCGCTTCCTTGAGTTCGAGACGCTGTCGCTGGGTGTCGAAGGCAAGCTGTCGCTGTGGCGCGCGCTGATCGAGATCCGTGATTCATACCCCGAGCTCGCTCCCACCGACCTGGCCGGGCTCGTAAAGCGGGCGGAGAACCAGCGCTCCATCCTTGAGGATCACCGACTGCAGGTGGCCAACGCAGCTTTGACGGGCTGATCGCGGCATCCTGCGGCGCTGAGACCACCAGCATTCATAAGGCGTTCACCTGGAATTGCCGTTGGTTGGGGCGACGTAACTAGTCTGCTGCTATGCGGGAATCTTTCCAGAATCAGCTCGGTCAGCTCGGCGATCACCTCGCCCAGATGTGCACGGTTGTCGCCTCGGCGATGGAGAAGGCAACGATCGCGCTGCTCGAAAGCGATCTCGAGCTCGCCAAGGATGTCATCTCCAATGACTCCAAAATCGATGAGCTGCGCGCGATCGCCGAAGACCGCTCCTATGCCGCCCTGGCGCTGCAGGCACCGGTGGCGACCGACCTGCGAAGCGTCCTCACCGTGATCCACGCCGCTGGTGACCTGGAACGAATGGGCGATCTCGCACTGCACGTTGCCGAGGCCGCGTGCCGCCGGTACCCCGAGCACGTGCTGCCCGAGCAGATACGCCCCTACTTCACCGAGATGGGCCGAGTCGCGGTGGCGCTGGCGCTCAAGGCCGGTGAGGTGATCCGCTCTCGGGACCTGGAGCAGGCCAGCGAGCTGGAGGCCGACGATGACGCGATGGATGATCTGCACCGGCACATGTTCACCGTGCTGATGGATCGTGACTGGCCGCACGGGGTAGCCGCGGCGGTGGACGTGACGTTGCTGGCCCGCTTCTACGAACGTTATGCCGACCACGCGGTGGCAGTGGCACGCCGCGTGATCTATACGGTGACCGGCCGGATGCCCGGCCCGCTGGTGGTCTAAGTCGGATCAGCCCATGCCCGCTGCCGGCGTGGGAGCCGAAGCGGGCGAGTCCGGGCAGCGGCCGGCCGGCGAGCAGGCCAACCGCCATCGCCAGCCCGATCCACACCGGCAGGAACCGCTCCAGCGTCGACAGCCGCCCACCCGGCACCTCCTGCTCCGAGGTGCTGATCGCGGTTATGCACTGGCCTTCGCGGCCACGTCGCGGACCAGGACCGCGGACAGCTCCGCCAGCAGGTCGGGTTGCACCCGGTAGTAGATCCACGTGCCGCGACGTTCCGAGTCCACCAGCCCGGCCTCGCGGAGCACCTTGAGGTGATGCGAGATCGTCGGTCCGGTCAGCGCAAACGCCCCGGTCAGGTCACAGACGCAGGCTTGCCCGCCGGCGTGCGAGGCGATGAGCGAGAGCAGTCGCAACCGGACCGGGTCGGCGATCGCCTTGAACACCCGCGCCAGCTCGGCGGCCTCCTCAGCGGATAGGGGCTCGCCGGTCCGCGGCGAGCAGCACAGCAGCGGCAGAACGGGCTTCGACATAGGTCTATCTTGACATGCATCTACTTCAAGCGCACTCTAGGGGAGGTTAGACAGGTATCTAAGTAAGGTGAGGTCATGTCACGGATGCAACTGGCACTGCGGGTTTCCGACCTCGAAGGCTCGGTCACCTTCTACTCGACGCTGTTCGGCGTCGAACCGGCCAAGCGCCGGCCGGGTTACGCCAACTTCGCCATCACCGAGCCACCACTGAAGCTGGTGCTCCTCCAAGGCGAGACGGGTCAACCTACGGTGATGGACCACCTCGGCGTCGAGGTCGAGACCACCGAGCAGGTCACCGCCGCGGCCGACCGATTCACCGACGCCGGCCTGGCGACGTTCGAGGAAAACGACACCTCGTGCTGCTACGCGCTGCAGGACAAGGTGTGGGTTCAAGGCCCCGGCCAAGAACCATGGGAGGTCTACGTCGTCAAGGCCGACTCCGACACCATGGGTACGAGCGCCACCCAGGCTCCTCCGGTGAATGTGTGCTGCGGCACCACCGCCTGCTGCACGCCCGGGGAGCGCGCCGTCGATCCAGCACAAACTCCCGACCAGCCCAAATCCGCGGCCGGCTGCACCCGCTGAACTACAGTAGCGGCCTCACGTACGGTGAACCGCGGCACCGGCGCCCGTCCCGGCTGTCCGCCGGCTTGAACGCATAGCCGATGCCGTGCAGGTGAAGGCAGGAAGCGCGAGCGGAATGAAGCCAGGAACAGCTGGAATCCCCGTTCGGTGAGCAACTTGTCGGACCGGTCCGGCTCGAGGTTGTGGCTACCGTGAATGACTCAGGGCCAGGCCACAGAAGACCCTTGCGGTCACGACCGCGTTCCAAGGTCGGCGACGCCCCGACGGTTTGCTCTCGAACACCGGACGACCGACCGTCGTGGCATCGGCGACACCTACGGGCGGCGTCTGGATCAACGGCTTTCGCTGGTCGCGGATGACAAGGAGAGGCGCCATGCAGCAGCTGCCATACGAGCTCATTCCCACCGCTGAGGGCGTGGTTGCGCGCATCCACGCGAGGGGCCGCGCCGTGCTAGCCAGTCCCTCGATCAACCGGGGGACGGCATTCACCATCGAAGAACGCGAGGAATTGGGGCTGACTGGCCTGCTGCCCACCGCGGTGAGCACATTGGACGGCCAGGTGCGGCGGGTCTATGGCCAGTACCGCGCGCAGGCCAACGATCTGCGCCGCTGGGTGTACCTGGCCAATTTGCGGGACCGCAACGAGGTGCTGTTTTACCGGCTGCTGTGCGAGCACATCGCCGAGATGCTGCCGGTGGTCTATACCCCGACGGTCGGGCTGGCGATCGAGCGGTTCAGCCACGAGTTCCGTCGCCCGCACGGGGTGTTTTTGTCCCTCGACCGTCCCGAGGACGTGGAAGTGTCCTTCCGCAACTGTGGCATGGGCGCCGAGGACGTCGATCTGATCGTGGCCACCGACTCAGAGGGCGTCTTGGGCCTCGGCGACCAAGGCGTGGGCGGCATTGAGATCGCGATCGGCAAGCTCGCGGTGTACACCGCCGCCGCGGGCATCCACCCACACCGGGTGCTCGCGGTGGTGTTGGACACGGGTACCGACAATGTGGCGCTTCTCGATGACGAGACGTACCTGGGTGCCCGACACGCCCGGGTCCGCGACCAGCGCTACGACGATCTCGTCGAGGCTTACGTCACCACTGCTACAAAGCTGTTTCCGAACGCGATGCTGCACTGGGAGGACTTCGGTGCCGGCAACGCGCGACGTATCTTGAACAAGTACGCCGACCAGGTGTGCACGTTCAACGACGACCTGCAGGGCACCGCCGCGGTCGTGCTGGCCGCTGCGCTATCCGCCGTCCGAGCGGCAGGAACCCGGATACGCGACCAGCGGGTGGTCATCCACGGCGCCGGCACCGCCGGGCTGGGCATCGCCGACATGATGCGCGATGTCATGATCCGCGAAGGACTGTCCCGCGCCGAGGCCACCGCGCGCTTTTATGCCCTGGGCAGCCGGGGCCTGCTGGTCGACGACGCCCCCAACCTGCGCGACTTCCAGCTCCCCTACGCGCGTAGCGCGGCGGAGGTGGCCGGCTGGTCCACCGATGCGGGCACCACGGTCACCCTCGCCAACGTCGTGTCCGCCGCGCGGCCCACCATGCTCATCGGCACCTCAAAGCAGGCTGGCGCATTCACCGAGGCCATCATCAGGAAGATGGCCGCACACACGGATCGGCCGATCATCATGCCGCTGTCCAACCCGACGTCGAAATGTGAAGCGCTGCCCGAGGACCTGATCCGATGGACAGGCGGCCGGGCGTTGGTAGCTACCGGCAGCCCCTTTCCCCCGGTATTCCACGGCGGGATCACCCATCGCATCGCCCAGGCCAACAACGCCCTGGTCTTTCCCGGACTCGGCCTCGGCGTCACGGTGACCCGTGCCCGACGGATCAACCAACCAATGATCGCCGCGGCCGCGGACGCCGTTGCCCGGTTGTCGGACGCTACCGCCGCCGGAGAACCACTGCTGCCCCCGGTCGAGGATCTTCGCACAGTCTCCACCGCCGTGGCGGTCGCGGTCGCGGTCGCCGCGACCGAGGAAGGGCTGGCGCAGGTGCCCGTGGACGACCCCGTCCTGCAGGTGCGCCAGGCCATGTGGTGGCCCGAGTACCCGATCATCGAAGTCGCGGACAAGTGACGTGCGGACGGGTGATGCGGCTCGATCCCGTGCTCGCGTGGAAATCGGCAGCGTGGATGTAGACCTTGTCGCGGGGCGAATCCCCGCGCGTACTCCTTCGATAGCGGGGGACGTTCGTAAGGTTCAGTCAGCGTTGCTGCGCGGCTGATCCGGGTTGGCGGGTTGGAGGCGGACGCAGCAGTGAGGTGGGGCGGGGTCCAGGTGTGCGGTCAGTCCGGTGCGGGCTAGGCCAGCAAGCAGCCCGTCGAGCAGCCGTAGGTTCATCCCGCAGACGAGTTCGGTGTATTCCTGCGCCAGGGTGTGGAACGGGCAGTTAGCGAGCGTGACGTTTTCGCCTTCGGTGCGCGGTTCGAAGCCGTTTTCCTGGAGTATCCGCAGCACGGTCTCCCGGGTATCCGGGTCGCCAGTACTGCGCGCCGTGTCGCCGAGTTCCCAGCCCATCTGGTAGGCACGCTGGTCAAGAACCGCCCGCGGTGAGTCCCCGGAGCGCTCGGCATGCTCGAGGGCGCTGGACAGCAGCCGCCCGGCCAGGTCGTAGCGGCGCTGGGGCAGCGATACAGCCACGTGCTGATCCGATCGCCGGTACAGCTTGGCCGGCCGCCCCGCGCCAGGGCCGGTGCGGCCGGTGAGGCGTTGGAAGACCACATCGAGCAGACCCTCGTCCACCAGCCGGTCGAGATGAAACGCCGCAGTCGTGCGCGGCAGCTCCAGCGCGGCGGCAGCGTCGTCGCGACCTACCGGTTCCGGCTGGCGCACCACATAGTCGTACAGCCGGCGGCGGGTCGGCTCGTCCAGCGCAGCGACCGCCGAGATCTGAGCTTCCCGGGACTCCATCTATAACCAACTCCAGTTGACTAAACAGTCAGGCAGTTCTAATGTAGCACATCATGGATATAGAAGTATCCCGGCGGTGAGGAGGCTCCGATGGGCGAGCAGGTAGTGGTGGTCGGTGTCGACGGCTCCCCGGCCAGCTACACCGCGCTGCGGTGGGCGCTGGCGCACGCCGCACGGATCGGCGCCCAGGTGCACGCGGTCCGCTGCTGGACGCCGATAGTGGCTAAGAGGTGGGAAGCCGCGGTCACCGGCGAGCCTGTGCCATCGGAAGCTGTGCAAGAAGCGCGAGCCGAGGGGGAGCTCGCCCAGGTCGTGGCGGCCGCATTGGCGTGGGTACCCGACGGGGCGACGCGGGTTGCCGTGCGGCAAAGCGTGGTCCGCGGCCCGGCTGGCCCAGTGCTCGCCGCCGTGGCCGACGGTGCCGCCCTACTGATTGTCGGCCACGGCCCACGGGCCACTGAACTATGGCACCGGTCGGTGAGCTGGTACTGCCTGCGGCACGCGACCTGTCCCGTGCTGGTCATTCCCCCCACGATGGCCACCCTGCGGGCGCCGACCCCGGCCACCGCCGAAGTGCCCGCACTATCGCCGCGCCTGTCCAGCCAGTCCAGACCCCAACCACATCACCCACTGGCTGCCCACGGCATTCCGGTGGCGTAGCCGCCGAGATTCTGACCGTATCTGTATTAGTGATCTACATTGCCGTTACAAGGAGGTTCGCATGACCACCACTGATGTGTCCACGTCGAGCACCGCTCGCAAAGCGGCCCTGTCTGGCCCCGGGTATCAGGCGTTTTTGCTGCTGCGCACGGTGTTCACCGTGGCGCCGATCCTTTTCGGGTTGGATAAGTTCACCAACCTGCTCGTGGACTGGCCGAGCTACCTGGCCCCGTGGATCGATGGCATCGTGCCCGGCACCGCGCAGCAGGCGATGTACGCCGTAGGCGTGATCGAGATCGTGGCCGGGATCGCGGTTGCGCTAGCCCCACGGTTCGGTGCCTGGCTGGTGGCGGCCTGGTTGGCCGGCATCATCGTCAACCTGTTGACCTTCCCCGGTTACTTCGACATCGCCCTGCGTGATTTCGGGTTACTCGTCGGCGCGGTCGCGCTGGCCCGGCTGGCCACCCCCTACGCGTCCGGACCGCGGAAGCTCTAACGGCGTGATCGCGCCAGGACCGGTCTGTGTTCCTGCCCCACCTCGAACGCAGACTCCCGGAGGGCTTGGGG
>JALZDU010000236.1 GCA_030862405.1 Actinomycetota bacterium
CGCCGAAGGACCACTGGCGGATGTCCTCTGCGGTCGCGAGGCCGATGCGGAGCTCGTCGAAGAAGTTGACGTCAAGCACGTCTGCTTCCTTCTCCCTATGTTGATGAAATCCCTATGGTGATGAAAAACAGATTCGTTCCGTGCGGGGTATTCGCTCGCTTCTTATCTGAGGTGTGCAGCACGAGGGTGGGCGGGAGGACCACCCCCGTGCCGCGCACGTCTTTGCCAGCCGTTACTGCACGACGTCGTCTACCGACGGCGCTTCGGGCCGGTTGAGGTTGATGCCGAGATTGGCAGCGGCCCGCTCCAGATCCTCGTCGTCGGAATCGCGCATCTCGATCGCCGCGCCGTCGCTGGAGAGTACCTCGACGTTGAGGCACAGCGACTGCAGCTCTTTGAGCAACACCTTGAACGACTCAGGAATTCCGGGCTCGGGAATGTTCTCGCCCTTGACGATGGCCTCGTACACCTTGACCCGACCGAGCACATCATCGGACTTGATCGTCAACAGTTCCTGCAGGGTGTACGCCGCCCCGTAGGCCTGCATCGCCCAGCACTCCATCTCGCCGAAGCGCTGCCCACCGAACTGCGCCTTCCCACCCAGCGGCTGCTGCGTGATCATCGAGTATGGGCCGGTCGAACGAGCGTGGATCTTGTCATCAACCAGGTGCAGGAGCTTGATGATGTACATGTAGCCGACCGCGATCGGATAGGGGTACGGCTCACCGGTACGGCCGTCGTACAGCTGCGCCTTGCCGTTGGGTCCGACCATCTGGTCGCCGTCCCGGTTGGGCCGGCTCGAGCCCAGGAGCCCGGTGATCTCCTCCTCTCGGGCACCGTCGAATACCGGTGTGGCGACCAAGCTGCCGGGTTCGGACTGGTACAACTCCTCGGGCAGCCGAGAGGCCCAGTCCGGATCACCGTCGATCTGCCACCCGCTCTTGGCGATCCACCCGAGGTGGGTCTCCAGGATCTGCCCGATATTCATCCGGCGCGGCACACCATGGGTGTTGAGGATGATGTCCACGGGCGTGCCGTCGGTCAGGAACGGCATGTCTTCCACCGGCAGGATTTTGCCGATGACGCCCTTGTTGCCGTGCCGGCCGGCGAGCTTGTCACCGTCCTGGATCTTGCGCTTCTGCGCGACGTAGACCCGGACCAGCTCGTTGACGCCAGGCGACAGCTCATCGTCGTCCTCCCGGGAGAACACCCGGATGCCGATGACCTTTCCGGTTTCGCCATGCGGCACCTTGAGGCTGGTGTCGCGAACCTCGCGGGCCTTCTCGCCGAAGATGGCGCGGAGCAACCGCTCCTCGGGAGTCAGCTCGGTTTCGCCCTTCGGCGTCACCTTGCCAACCAGGATGTCGCCAGCCTGTACCTCAGCACCGATCCGGATGATGCCTCGCTCGTCGAGATCCGCCAGCACCTCCTCGGAGACATTCGGGATATCGCGAGTGATCTCCTCAGCACCCAGCTTGGTGTCCCGGGCATCGATCTCGTGCTCGTCGATGTGGATCGAGGTGAGCACGTCATCCTGCACCAGGCGCTGGCTCAGGATGATCGCGTCCTCGTAGTTGTGCCCCTCCCACGGCATGATCGCCACGAGCAGGTTCTTGCCCAAAGCCATCTCGCCAGAGTCGGTGCACGGTCCATCGGCGATCACGTGACCGACCTCGATCCGGTCCCCCTCGGCCACGATGGGTCGCTGGTTGGTGCAGGTGCCCTGGTTGGACCGGTGGAATTTGTGCATCCGGTAGGTCTGCCGCGTGCCATCATCGGCCATGACGGTGACGTAGTCGGCGCACAGCTCCTCGACCACGCCGGCCTTGTCCGCAACCACGACGTCGCCAGCATCCACCGCGGCACGCAGCTCCATGCCGGTTCCCACCAGCGGCGCCTCGCTGCGCAGCAGCGGCACCGCCTGGCGCTGCATGTTGGCACCCATCAGTGCGCGGTTGGCGTCGTCGTGCTCAACGAACGGGATCATCGCGGTGGCCACCGACACCATCTGCCGCGGCGAGACGTCCATGTAATCCACACCGAACGGGTCGATGTAGTCGACGTCACCACCCTTGCGCCGAACCAACACGCGGTCCTCGGCGAAGTGGCCGTCCTCGGCCAGCACCGCGTTGGCCTGCGCGATGACGTGCCGATCCTCCTCATCAGCGGTGAGGTAGTCGATCTGCTCGGTGACCAGACCGTCGACGACCTTGCGGTAGGGCGTCTCGATGAAACCGAACGGATTGACCCGTGCATACGAGGACAGCGAGCCGATGAGCCCGATATTCGGGCCCTCCGGTGTCTCGATCGGGCACATCCGGCCGTAGTGCGAATGGTGAACGTCGCGGACCTCGAAGCCAGCCCGCTCCCGGGACAGACCACCAGGACCCAGGGCGGACAGCCGCCGCTTGTGGGTCAACCCGGCCAGCGGATTGGTCTGGTCCATGAACTGGGACAGCTGGGAGGTGCCGAAGAACTCCTTGATCGCCGCTACCACCGGTCGGATGTTGATCAGGGTCTGCGGCGTGATGGCCTCGACGTCCTGAGTCGTCATCCGCTCGCGCACGACCCGCTCCATGCGGGACAGGCCGACCCGGATCTGGTTCTGGATCAGCTCACCCACGGTGCGCAGCCTGCGGTTGCCGAAATGGTCGATGTCGTCGGTCTCCACCGGGACCACGGCATCCGGACCGCCACTGGCGGCAGGCATCGTCGCCTCGCCTGCGTGCAGCCGGACCAGGTAGTCGATGGTGGTGACGATGTCGTCCTCGGTGAGCACCCCGTTGCGATGCGGCAGGGCCAGACCCAACTTCTTGTTGACCTTGTACCGGCCGACCTTGGCCAAGTCGTAGCGCTTGACCTTGAAGAAGAGGTTCTCCAGCAGCGCTTGCGCGCTTTCCTTGGTCGGCGGCTCACCCGGGCGCAGCTTGCGGTAGATGTCCAGCAGCGCCTCGTCAGGGCCGCCGGTGTGATCCTTTTCCAGGGTGGCGAGCAGCGTCTCGGAGTGCGCGAATCGAGCGGCGATCTGCTCGGTCGTCCAGCCCAGTGCCTTGAGGAGAACCGTCACCGGCTGGCGACGCTTGCGGTCGATCCGCACGCCCACTGTGTCGCGCTTGTCCACGTCGAACTCCAGCCATGCACCACGGCTGGGAATGATCTTTACGCTGTAGACGTCCTTGTCGGTGGTCTTGTCGACCGCGTGGTCGAAGTACACCCCCGGAGAACGGACGAGCTGGGACACTACGACCCGCTCGGTGCCGTTGATGATGAAGGTGCCTTTGCTCGTCATCATCGGGAAGTCACCCATGAACACCGTCTGAGACTTGATCTCACCGGTGTTGTTGTTGGTGAACTCGGCGGTGACGAACAAGGGCGCCGCGTAGGTCATGTCCTTGTCTTTGCACTCCTCCACGGAGGCCTTGACCTCGTCGAAACGAGGATCGGAGAATGACAGGGCCATCGAGCCGGAGAAGTCCTCGATCGGCGAGATCTCGTCGAGTACCTCCGCGAGGCCACCCACCGGTTCGTCATCACCGGCTTCGATGCGGCGCTGGAACCATTCGTCGGCTCCAACCAGCCACTCGAACGATTGAAGCTGGAGATCCAGAAGGTCGGGCACCTCAAGCGGCTCGCGGATCTTCGCGAACGATGGCCGGGTGGGGGCTCCGGGAAGGCGGGGTACGGAGGTATTCGCAGCAGAGGACTTGGTCGGGCGGGAGACTGCCAAGATGCGTCCTTCCGAACACTAGCGCTGCCGAGCGCAGGAACACATGGTCTGCGCTGACCACGCTGCCTGCGCTGTAGTTCGTGCAATTACTGATGCAGTTATGGCGATACAGTGGCGATACCTACTGGGGTGATCCTGTGGTACTTCCTTTGGGGTAGAGCAGCTGGTGCCGTTCGCGCCGCCCTATGCTGTTCAGGCAGGCCCCAGCGCCCCAGAGTACAGGGGAAACAAGGAGAGGGCAGCGCAAAGAAGCAGTCTAACCGCTAGGACGGCGACTGTCCAGCACCGGGCGCAACCCGGTGCAAGTGTGCTCCTAGAGTGACCTGCGGCACGCCGCCCGTCAAGAGTGCATCGTCCGATCAGTGGTCGGATACGCACGATCAGCGGCCAGAAAACCGATCGGCTCCACCTATCGGGAGGCTTCGGGCTGAGCCGGGTGGACCGTCAAATGGCCAGCAGAAGGTCGCCGCAATCAGAACGGCGCCACGTCGGCGATCTTCCAGCTGCCGTCGACTCGCTGCGCAGTGACAGTGAGCCCGAGCATGGGCGGTGGCTGGGGGCCCTGCCTGGCTTGCCGCTCGATGAAGACCACTACGACCGCGCGGTCACCGTCGAGCATCTTGACTGCGAGCGCGGGCACGGTCGTCGCCACCACGGCCTGCTGCGGCGGCGCCAACTCCCGCACTTGAGCGAATTGCTGGCGGTACTCCTGGACCAACGGACCGGTTATGACGCCGGCAGCAGCCCGCTCGTTGGCATCCAACTGGGCGAAGTCGTAGGAGAAGATGCGTTCCACCGCATCGCGCACCTGCTCGGAGACCTGGGCGGTGGCTTCGGTGTCGACCAATGCATCATTGCTCGCAGCCGCAGACCCGAGCAGCTGGTTGGCCTCGCCGCGGAACCATGCCGCGAGACCCAGCGCTATCACCAACGCAGCTACCAGCCCGATCAGTGTCGCCAGCCCGGTCAGGTGCCGGGGCGGCTTGGTCACCTGCTCGGCAGGGGCATCGGATTGTGGGCGGGTCGGAATGGTCATGCGATCTCCGAGTCCCCTTCGCTATTTCGCGGGCACGGGCGTGGGCGCAGGGCACGCTCCGGTCAACGGGATGGCGTCACCGACCGGTACCAGCTTGTCGATCTTCCAGGCATCGCCGTCGCGGCGCATGTCGAGTTGTATGCGCCTGCGCACGCAGCTTGCTCCGCCACCGTCGAACTGGGACGTGACGTCGACCCCGACGAGCACCCGCGCAGTGCCGGAACCCTCATTGAGAGCGGCGACCGCTCCGTCGATAACCCTTGCGGTGGTGGTCGTTTTCGAGTCGGTGATGGCGCGCACATAGTTCTCTCGATTGGCTTGCACCTCACTCAGCAGCGATCCGGCCGCCGACTGCTCCCACAGTGTCAGCCCCTCCTGCACCCGCTGATGATCGACCGTGTTGAGGTTGATCACGGTTTGCTGGGCATCTTGAAGCACAGCATCTCGGGCTACGCCTCGAGCAAGCGAGTCATCATGCGCGGCGCGGTACCAGGCCACGCCGAACCAGCCGGCGACAACGAAGGCGATCACGGCGAGCACCGCAGCCGCAAGGGTGGCGATGCGAAGCGGTCCGCCCAGGAAGTGCCGGATGCCTGCGGTGCTGGTCATGGCCGTCCAGGGTAGAGAGATGACGTTGGGTAGGCGTGAGAGTCCACGTGGCCCGGTTCATGGTCGACCACTGGCTCGGCGGGCTGATCGTGTTGCGGTACGCCACCAAGCACGACACTGTGCGTCCATGCCCGGACCTCTACCACGAGGTGTTCAACGAACCCGAGCGCGACGAGGTGCTCACCGACCTGGTGTGCTGGGCTCGAACGCGTTTCAGCGGGCTGAGCGGGGTCACGGCAAGGCCGGATAACCCGCGCAGCCCGCTGAATGCGAATAGCCGTCGATGTGTGGTGTCTCAGGTGAGGCTGACCTTGGCGCCGGCCTCTTCCAGCTTGGCCTTGGCGGCGTCGGCCTGGTCCTTCGGCACGCCCTCCAGCAGCGGCTTGGGTGCGCTCTCGACGAGGTCCTTGGCCTCCTTGAGACCCAGCCCGGAGACGACCTCCCGGACCACCTTGATGACCTGGATCTTCTTCTCGCCGATGGCCTCGAGGACGACGTTGAACTCGTCCTTCTCCTCAGGGGCCGGGGCCTCGGCGGCTGCACCGACCGGACCCGCCGCCACCGCGACCGGCGCCGCGGCGGTGACATCGAAGGTTTCCTCGATCTTCTTTACGAAACCGCTCAACTCGAGCAGCGTCATGTCCTTGAACACATCGAGCAGCTCGTCGGTGCTCAGCTTCGCCATGATGGCATTCTCCTTGTCTCGATAGTCACTGTCTTGATTGTCACCAGGCTCGATCAGTCTTCGGCGCTGTCACCGGCCGGTTGCTGCTCCTGCTGCTTGTCCCTCAGGGCCGCGGCCAACCGGGCGACCTGGGAGGCCGGCTCGGCGAACAGCCTGGCGGCCTTGGAGAGGTTGGCCTGCATCGCGCCGGCCAGCTTGGCCAGCAGCGCCTCACGGGACTCCAGATCCGCAATTTGGGCGACCTCCGCGACGGTCAGCGGTCGGCCGTCGAGGTAGCCGCCCTTGATGACCAGCGCGTTGTTTTCCCTGGCGAAGTCACGCAGCGCCTTGGCCGCGTGCACCGGCTCGCCTTGGACGAACGCGATTGCGGTCGGGCCGACGAACAGCGCGTCCAGGCCCTCCACGCCAGCGTCGGCCGCCGCGCGCGAAACCAGACTGTTCTTGGCGACCCGATAGGTGGTTGTCTCGCCGAGGGAACGGCGCAGGCTGGTGAGTTGCGTCATGGAGAGGCCGCGGTACTCGGTCACGACTGCAGCGTTGGCAGTGCGGAACCGGTCCGCGATCTCGGCGACGGCGTCGACCTTGTCCGGCCTGGCCATGGATCGCCTCCTCCTGTCGTGGGCAATGGGATGTGGTGCAC
>JALZDU010000382.1 GCA_030862405.1 Actinomycetota bacterium
AACCGCTCGTGCCCGGGCACGTCGACGAACGCGACGGTCTCGCCGGTGGGCAGTGTGGTCCAGGCGAAGCCGAGGTCGATCGTCATGCCCCGGCGCCGCTCCTCCGCCCACCGGTCGGGCTCCATCCTGGTCAGGGCGCGGACCAGCGTGGACTTGCCGTGGTCGACGTGCCCCGCGGTGGCCAGGACGTGCATCAGCCCAGCCCCTCCGTCATGGCGGCACTCTACGAGCCGACGGCGCCGGCCGCCTCGTTGACGGTGACCTCGGCGATCTCAAAGATCGTCCGGTACGGCCCGGAGTTCACGTGATTGTCCACCGCGTAGAGCGCTTGCGGGGCGTCACGACGCCAGGCGTGCCGGGTCACGCGGCGCCGTTACGCTGGGACATGGGCAGTTCCCACCCGGGAGGGTAGCCGCATGGACGATCTTGCAGGCATGACGACCGGTCAGCGCGTCCGGTATTTCCGAGAGCGCGCGGGAATGACGCGGCCGGTTCTCGGCGGTCTCGTGGGGCGGAGCGACGAATGGGTAAAGGCAGTCGAGACCGATCGCCTGCTGACGCCCCGAATCCCGCTGCTGCTGCGGATGGCCGAAGTGCTCCAGGTCGATGATCTCGCGCAACTGACCGGAGAAGAAAAACTGGCGACCGCCGCCTTTACGAAGTCCGCACATGAGGCGCTACCGCAGGTGGCGCAGGCGCTCGCGACGTATCCAGTTCTCACCGGGGAGATGACTCCGGTAAGCGCTACCGTCCTCGCCGGACGGGTCACGCAGCTATGGGAGCTCTGGCACGGAACCAAGCGGCAGCGCACCGCGATCGCCAGCTTTCTGCCGGGTCTCCTATGGGATGCGCAGATCGCGGCTCGGCTACTGGACGGACCGGATCGCCGCGCCGCACAGCGCAGCCTCGCACAGACCTACCATCTGACACAGTTGTTTCTGTGCTTCCAGCCGGTGCCAGAACTCATTTACGCAACGGGGGACAGAGCCATCAACGCGGCGCAGGAGGCGGATGACCCCCATGCGATCGCGGTTGCAGCATGGTATCTCAATCACATTTTCCGATCCGCCGGACAGCAGTACGAGGCCCGCATGCAGCTCATCACCGACGCGGCGCAGTTGCTCCGGCCGGATGCCGTTACCGAAGACCGCGCATTGTGGGGTCTGCTCCAGTTGGCCGCTGCCCTCAGCTACGCGAAGATCGGCCAGGAAGGCAGCGCATGGCGCTACTGGGATGCTGCACACCGAGCCGCGCGTGCGCTGCCGGACGGCTACGTGCATCCCCACCTGATCTTCGGTACCGGCATGGTGGATGCCTACGCCATCACGCTGCACGCCGACTTGATGCATGGACGGGAGGCGATCCGCGCCGCTGACCGTTTGGACCTTGGCGCCATGCCATCCGCCACTCGGCGCAGCGTCCATTCTATCGAGACGGCGCGGGCCTATTACCTGCGGCGTGAACCGGTCGCTACGGTGCACCTACTCCGAAAGGCATACGACGAGAGCCCGGACACCGCGCGGTTCAACGTGTTTGCTCGTTCGTCGGTAACGGAATTGCGACACCGCGGCGGCAACACCCTACGGGCCGACGTGGATGACCTCGCCCGCAAGCTTGATCTCGTGAGCTGAAGGGGGTACAAACCGTACCTCTGGACTTACCCGGTTACGCTGTACCCGTCGGGGTCGATCTGTGCTCTTAGCGTTTCTCTCGCCACAAGGTCAGGGATCCTGCCCAACCCTACGGAACAGTGGTGTCAGGCCGTCCAGCTCGGACCCCTGATCTCCAAGCCGGACGGTGACGCGCACTTCGGAGGAGTGACACAGTTGATGTCCACGCTGCACCAGGAACCTCGACCGTTTGTCTGGTTCCCGCTTGCTGGGCAGCGGCACGCCATTGACCGGCGAGACCGAAACGTTCCGATGGACGCGCCGATGCGGTGCCTGTGCGGTGATACCCACCCACGCAGGCAGGACGCCGATGCCGAATGGCCGCTTTGGCCTACCTGCGAAGTGTG
>JALZDU010000259.1 GCA_030862405.1 Actinomycetota bacterium
CCGCCGCCGAGGAGGTTAAACAGCAGGCGAAGGCCACGGCCGAGGAGGCCAGGCAGCAGGCACAGGCCAAGGCTGAGGAGGTCACGCAGCGGGCGCAGAGCCTGATTCATCAGGCATTGGCGAAACTGCCCCCGCCAGTGGCCGCGCGCATTGAGCCGTTGGTGGCCACGGCAAGGCAACGACCCTTGCCTACTGCGGCGGTCACGATGGGGATGTTTTTGGTGCTGCGACGCCTGTTTCGCAGGAGCAGGTGACGGCCATGCTGACAGTCACACAGTGCACCCCAACGGCCCTTGAGTATCAGCAGTGACGCTAGACTAACTGCGATAGAGATTCCGGTGTCCAGCGCGTGGATGCTACACCTGGGCCCTACGCCAGACCGTCCCAGGCAAGATCGCCGACGTGACGGTCAGCGGCTTGGATTCACCTACATCGGGCGATGGAAAATGCGTGTGCCTCATCTTGTCGGGCTCGCCCTGCTCGGCAAGCCTCTGCGTTGGCTTGGTGGGGTCAAGGGTGCGCCATCGGGTAGCGACGCCATGGCGCCCTAATGACGTTGGTGCGAGGAGGGTCCGTGGACGTTGAGCCCAGCAGCGTGACATCGTCGCGGAACGCGCGCATTTTGTTCTCCGAGCTTCGAAAGCTTCACATTCTTGCCGGTGAACCGGGTAGTCGTGAAGTGGCGACATCTATTGGAGGAGTCAGCCACACTACCGTAAATAATGCTATTCGCGGCAAGAAGATGCCATCTTGGCCAGTATTGTCGAAAGTTGTTAAAGAGCTCGGTGGTGATGAGACTCTTTTTCGAGGTCTATTGGCTGCGGTTCGCGAAGAGGGGGTGGCTGTCGAATCGCTGCCGTCTCCGGTCGGATCTCGCCCAGATGTGTCGGTATTTGTTTCCTATGCCCCGATTGACGAGCGCGCCACTCACGGACGTATAGAAGAGATTGTGTTGAGCTCTAAAGATATGTATGCGAGCATGACAGGCGAAGATGTTGGAGTATTTTTTGGCAAATCCTCATTGTCGGGTGACAAAACCTGGCAGGACGCAGTTAAGTTTGGACTCTCGTCATCATCGATCTTCCTTGTATTCCTTTCTCCGTCCTATATTAGAAGCGCCGAGTGTAACAACGAGTTCTGGGAGTTTTACCACTTCTTGGAGAGGAATTCGAGTGAGTGTCTTATAATTCCTCTTTTGTTCGGCGACAAAGAGCGGATCGCCAGGGCGGATCCGCAAACAGGCCTGTGGTCGACAGCTTCTCAACTGCACGTTATTGATGTCTCAAGTCTTAGAACGATCGAGTCGGGTCAGACTGTATGGCTTCAGAAGGCTCAAGAGATTGCGGAAGTGATTGATCGGGCGCTAAGCTCAGTGAAGAGACGGTCTGTTCGTCGAGCTGAGGCGATAGGCGCAGATCGGTCAGGTGACGATGATGTGGCCCCGATTCTGCTGGAGCAGATGTTGCAGTTCGAGGCCGTGGCACCTGAGTTGATGGCAATTATGGAGGACCTGACGGACCTCCTCTACAAGGTAGGAAGCCAGGCGAATGCATCTGGACCTTTGATGAAGCGAGCCACGACGACGCGTCGGAAGTTGTCGGTCGCATGTCAGCTCGCGCGATCAATCGACCCGATTGCAGATCAAGTCGATGAGGAAGTCACCACTTTCCTCCGTAGTTTGAAGGTCTGGGATGTCACAGTACAGACCGTTTTCGACTTTATGCGTAGAGGTTCAACTGTATTACCGGAAGAAAGTGTGCTGTCAACACTGTGGTCTGTGGATCAGATGGCGACTGCAGGAATCAAAGCATTTGGTGAAGCAGAGGTAATGCATCGTGCTATCGGACAAGGGCGCGGGCTCTCGCATGAGCTCGACGCCGCACTAAAGAAGCTTCAGTCCGCAGCTCTACGTCTGGTAGATTCCCGGGCCATGTTCACCTCTTGGCGCGCGGGAGCATCCGAGTTTATCCAGGCCACTAGTTTCGCATAACGATGTTCTTGTATCTAGGCAGCAACACCATCCGGCGTCGAGCCGATCACCGTTCAAATGCCGGCATCCCACACCGGCGTCAGACGATCAAACACCTCAAAACGTTCATCACCACCCTGTAGAACACGACACCGCGGTACTGCCCTTCCCCACCAAACCCACCGACCCCAACGGATCAAGCCGCGGAGGTGCCGCGTGACCACGCTCTTTGGTGTCTATGGCGTCGTGTGGTTCACCCAATGCTGCCTTGACGCCTATCTCCGACCGGAGCGCGTGATCATCGTCTCGCTGGCGACGCTGCGAAATGCGGCCATCCGCCAAGAGGTGACGGCCTGATGGACAGCACCGAATCCCCCACGGTGGACGCCGCGCGGATGACCCGGGCGCAGCGGGCCGCTCTTCCGCTGACCGCTGATGTGGCTCAGGCCCTCGCTGAACAGCACGGGGTGTGTGTCCGGCCGCTGGCCATGCGCCGGATCGGCACCACCACCGGTCGGGTGGGCATTGTTCCGGCTCCTTGCGGATCGACCCGGGAAGATCAGTGCCGCCCGTGTGCGGACAAGGCCCGCCGGCTGCGGATGGCCCAGTGCCACGAGGGCTGGCATCTCGAACCGAGGCAGTCACCGAACGCGCGACACCCACCGAGGAACACAAGGCGCTGCTGGCCGCCCGGGCCGACTTGGTCGCCGCATATCACAACTGCCGCGCCGTGGGTGATGAGGATTCGTGTGAACATCTCGCCGACTCCATCAGCGACCTTGATGCCGAACTACGGTCGCTCGGGGTGCGAGGCCGGCTGACGCCCTTAGATTCCCCATCCAAGCCAGTCAAGCGGTCCACCAGACGGCGGCAAGACGCCCCGAACCTGCCCCGCTGCCCCGTGGCACGTCGCACGGTGGGACGGGTGTTCGCCGGGCGTTACCGGCCTTCCACAATGCTCACGCTCACCCTTGACTCTTACGGGCAAGTCGATGCTCACGGGGTGGCGATCGACCCGAACCGGTATGGCTACCAGCGGGCCGCACGGGATGCGATCCACTTCCCAGCGTTGGTGGATCGGTTCTGGCAAAACACCCGCCGCTGTGTCGGGTGGGACGTGCAGTACTTCGGCACCGTCGAACCCCAAAACGCGGGGCCCCGCACGTCCACGCCGCCATCCGCGGCGCCATTCCCCGCGCTGAGCTGCGGGCGATCACCGCCGCCACCTACCACCAAGTCTGGTGGCCACCACGACCAGCTTGTATATAGCGGGGATCGGCTGCCGGTCTGGGACAGCCGGGCCAAGGCTTTCACCGACCCCGACACCGGCACAGCGCTGCCCACCTGGGAACAGGCCTGTGAGGAGTTGACCGAACCCGCCCACGTAGTGCGATTCGGGGCGCAGGTGCACGTCAAGGGCATCCTGGGCGGCACCAAAGAAGCCGGCCGCCACATCGGCTACCTGACGAAGTACCTCACCAAATCAGTGAGCCAGACTGTCGGACTCGACGAGCGCGCCACCGACGCTCAATGCGACCACGCCCACCGGTTACACGCTGAATTACAGATCACCCCGTGCTCGCCGAGATGTGCAGTGTGGTTGCTCTATGGCATCCAGCCCCGAGGTGCCCGGCATTCCATTACCCCGGGCAGTGTAAGGGTAAGGTGCACAAGCCAGAGCACTTGGGTATCGCCGGGCGCCGCGTGTTGGTGTCTCGGAAGGGTCGAACGAGACCTTATACGTGTCACTATGTAGTACATCCACCCCAATAGTCCAGCGGCGGGTATCCACAGGTCAGTCGCCGGACGGCAGTGCAAGCGGCGCGGCTGTCTCGCCATCCCGCTGTGCCGCCCAGGGCTCCCATGGCCGTCACCATCGTGGACCTCGCCCACCGCGGCCGGCTACAACGCCGTCGCATAGATGCGCACTGTGGGCCTTTGTGCTGCGGGCGCTAGCCCTTCGGCAGGACGATCCCCCGGGCCGCGCAGGTCGCCGAGGCCAAGCTGGCCCCGTTGCGGCGGGTGGGTTGACGGCCACCCCGCCAAACAAGTCGACACGGCCAAGAAACGGATTTTGCTGCGAGTCATCGCTGTAGTAACGCCAGGAGCCGCTTCATCGATTTACTGAGTGTTCCGGATGTGCAAACGCCGTTGTCTGCAGCGGTTGCGAACTCCCACCGTATGGGCGCGAAACGCGGCCCAGATACGGGGAAGAAAGCTTGCCGCGCAGATGAAGAGTAATGGCTCGGAACCACACCCAGCGACATGAAAGTGGAGCGATGCCTAAACGGCCCATGCGCAAGCGACTGCTCGCCGTAGCCCAGGGTTCGAGGCTGTGCCATACGTGTCACACAAGATACGTATACAGCCACAACCGGTTAGACATTACGTGCGACATATGCGAAAACGGGATCAAGAAAGGGAAAATTAAGCGTGGAACCTAAGTGCGTCCCGTCAGAGGGGTCAGAGCTGATCAAGCGGTGCGAGGTTTTAGCGGGGACGAACATGCGCCGGGACGGTCGCCGGGTTCCTCCCAGTGCTTGGGTTGCCCGTCTGCTCGTGACATTACAGTGCAGCCGGTGATCAATCCGCCGGTGACGGCTCCACCGGTAGCGGCTCAACCGGTAACGGCTCCACCGGTTCACGGCCGATCGTTACCTGCGTAAATTCCCGGCCTCGGACGGCGTGGCCTTGTCCGTCACCACTTGCCATGCGCCATGGACGAACTTTAAGGGCGCGCTCCGGCGCAGCTAGGAAGGCGGCCAGTAACCTGGAAGTGCCTTCTCGTCGAGGTTCCGCCCCGGGGTCGCTCCCCGGGGCACGGCGAGGAGTTCCGGCGAGGAGAGGGTTCTCGTGTCTGGCATGGACGATGTCGGCACTCAGTTGACCATCGGCGAGCGGATCAGGCGGCTCCGAACCGGCGCGTTGATGACGCAGGATGATCTGGCTGCCGCAGCTGGGGTGTCCACCGATCTGATCCGCAAGCTGGAGCAGGGTAGGCGGCATACCGCCTCGATCGGGAGCCTGCACCGCATCGCCGCGGCGCTGGACGTCGACCTCGGTGAGCTGCTGGGTCGGGAGAACATGCCGGACGCCGCACCGGATGCAGGGGTGGTCGCTCTTCGGCAGGCGGTTGCTGATGTCGCTGATCTGCTGGATGGCGTGGAAGGCGAGCCGTTGTCGCTGCGGGACGCCGAGAGATCAGTCACCTACCTCTGGGGCGCGTATTGGAGTGGCAAGTACGAGCAGCTCACCGAGCTGATCCCGCAGGCTCTGACGGGGCTGCGCGCCACGCTGCACGCCGCTGATGCGGCCACCCGGCC
>JALZDU010000261.1 GCA_030862405.1 Actinomycetota bacterium
GGCAACGGCACCTTCGATCACGGATGCCGTCACACCCTGTCGACGATGGCCCGAGCGGACCACGACGCACACGATGCTCCATACCGGCAGGTCGTCGATCGGCCGGATGAGACGCGAGCTGGCCAGACGCGTGATCTCGGTGCGAGGACCGATGTTGCACCATCCCACCGGCTCGCCGTCCCGGTAGGTCACCACCCCCGGGGGATGGTCACGCTCGCACAGGCGCCGCATGGCCTGCTCACGGCTCCCACCGCCGAGCCTCTCGATCTCACCAGCCCGCAGCCGGTGCGACAGGCACCAGCAGTGGTTGGCGCGGCGGGTGCGGTTGATGACCTCAGCGAAGTCCTCGAACCGGTCCGGGGTCACCGGGTGCGTCTCCCACGTCATGGGGCCACTCCATCACGGCCCACCGACACCGGAGACCGGTCCGCGTCGAAATTTCGCTCAACGACCAAGCGCGCCACCTCCGCCGACGCTGATGGCCGCCACTTGCGGGAGGGCGACAAAGTCCGAGGCAACGACGGGCACAATGGCCTGACGGGCACAGCCGCCTATCGGCCGCTTCGCGACTGAACACGACGCCCAGCGGGCACGCCGTGATGACTGAGCAGCTGGACCGACTGCTGCGGATGTCAAGGCGCTCCTACCTGTCCCTGCGGGTGGTGCACGCACCAGCAGCTACTCGGACGCGACCAGGAGACGCGGATACGGCTAGAGCAGCGCGGCCGGACACACGCGTTCGATGGCGATGCAGAGTCGTGGCGGCTGGGTGCCGAAGCGCTGCGCATCCGCTACGCCGCGCTGTTCGATGCTCGCGGTCACGTCGAGCGACCTGGACCCGCTGCCGCACCAGATCAAAGCCGGCTACGGCGAGCTGATGCTGCGGGGCGATCTCGCTGTTCGGTGCGCGGGCTACGGGCGGGCACCGACAGTTCCGGCGACTCCGCGCAGCGCGATGATCGTCAATGATCTCCGAACCTGCGACTTGACTTCGGCCAAGGTCGAGGTTGCATCGTCATCTCAGTAACTGTCGGGGCACGCCGATAGCCTGACATCCCGAGTCGAACGAGGTGGTGGGCGATGGACATGGAGACCACCGCGTGGGTGTCGATGTTCCACGCGATGAACGCCGAGGAGGAGCGCCGACCCTTTTCCCGGGCGACGTTGCGGCGTATCGCGAAGTTCGCCCGGCCGCACCGGCGCCAGCTGATGAGGTTCCTGCTACTCAGCGTGGTCACCGCGGTGCTGGCGGTCGCCACGCCACTGCTCGCCGCGCGGGTGGTCGATGCGATCGTGCAGGGGGAGCAAGTCAGCGTCGTGGTCGGGATACCGGTGCTGATCGCCGTGATCGCGATCGCGGAGGCGGCGCTGGGCCTCGTGACCCGGTGGCTCTCGGCCCGGATCGGCGAGGGCCTGATCCTGGATCTGCGCACCGCGGTGTTCGATCACGTGCAGCGGATGCCCATCGCATTCTTCACCCGTACCCGCACCGGCGCGCTGGTCAGCCGGTTGAACAACGACGTCATCGGAGCTCAGCGGGCGTTCAGCGACACCCTCTCCGGCGTCGTCAGCAACCTCGTCACCCTGGCGCTCACCCTCGGGGTGATGTTCTTCCTGTCCTGGCAGGTCACCCTGCTGGCGCTGGTGCTGTTTCCGGTGTTCGTCGTGCCGGCGCGGCGGATGGGCAGCCGGATGGCGCGGATGGAGCGCGAGGCGGCCAACCACAACGCGGCCATGAGCACCCAGATGACCGAACGGTTCTCCGCCCCCGGCGCCACGCTGGTCAAGCTGTTCGGCCGGCCGGCCGACGAGTCCGCCGAGTTCACCGCCCGCGCTGCCCGGGTGCGTGACATCGGGGTGCGCACCGCGATGGTGCAGTCGGTGTTCGTCACCGCGTTGACCCTGGTCTCGGCGCTGGCGCTGGCGCTGGTGTACGGCCTGGGAGGCTTCTACGCGCTACGCGGGCAGCTGGACACCGGGGACGTGGTGGCGCTGGCCCTGCTGCTCACCCGGCTCTACGCCCCGCTGACCGCGCTGGCCAGCGCCCGGGTGGAGGTGATGAGCGCGCTGGTCAGCTTCGAGCGGGTGTTCGAGGTGCTCGACCTGCGCT
>JALZDU010000280.1 GCA_030862405.1 Actinomycetota bacterium
GATCACTTGCGGCTAGGCTGCGATACGTGACGAACGACGACAACTATTGAACACTTCCGTGCACGTCAGCGGCGGTGCACCTGTCCATGCCGCGGTCGGACGCGGCCATCCGTTAGAACCGGTAGTAGAGGAAAGGGCTGAAGGTGCCGGTAGCGAGGAGCAGCGCGGAGTAGAACAGGCCGACGGTCATCACGCCCACCCGTAGCACGGTGGCCGGCGTGGACTGCACCGATTCCAGATACCGGCCAGTGACCGGCCGTGCGGGCAGCAGGAACACCAGGGAAGCTATAAGCAGGATCGCCAGCCGCTGGTTGGTCAACGAGGCATCCACGATGTCGGTCAGCCCGCCGGGATCGAGGATCACCATATGCCGAACGAACACCAGTGCGGTGCCGAGATCCGGTGATCGGAACAGGACCCAGCCGAAGACCACGATGAGCAGGGTCAGCGCCCGGCGCGCCAACCACCGGCCGGGCTCGGCTGCCACGACGCCCCAACCGCGGCGGCGCTCGATGACCAGCACCGTGCCGTGGTACAGGCCCCAGATCAGGAAAGTCCAGTTCGCACCGTGCCAGAGCCCGGCGAGCGCGAACACGATCCACAGGTTCCGATAGGTGGTCCCACCTCCGTGTCGGTTGCCCCCGAGGGGGATATACACGTAGTCGCGGAACCATCGGGACAACGACATGTGCCAGCGCCGCCAGAAGTCGGTAATACTCGCCGCCGAGTACGGGCGTGCGAAATTTTCCGGCAGGGTGAACCCAAGCATTCTCCCTAGTCCGATGGCCATGTCTGAATATCCGGAGAAGTCGTAGTACAGCTGCAATGTGTAGCCAATTGCCCCCAACCAGGCGATCGAGGTGGTCATCTGGTCGGCCGGAGTGTTGAAGCAGGCATCGACCACAGGCGCCAACGAGTCCGCAATCACGACCTTCTTGGTCAACCCGAGGGCGAAACGCGGAAACCCAGCGGCGATGTCGTCCAGCCGGTGATTGCGCGGCTGCCCGAGCTGGTCGGCAATTTCGCGGTAGCGCACGACCGGGCCCGCGACAAGCTGGGGGAACATCGTGATATAGGCGGCGAAGGAGAGCGGCTCGCGCAACGCTCGGCGTTCACCGCAGTAGACGTCCACCACGTAGGAAATGTGGTGGAACGTGTAGAAAGAGATCCCGATCGGTAGCGCCAGCTCGACGACCGGCAGATCGAGCCCGGTGAACGCCGCCAGTCCGGCGGCCTGCGCGCTGGCGAAGCCGGCGTACTTCCACACCACCAGCACCGCGACATTGAAGGCGACGACGCCACTGAGCCAGCGGCGGCGGCGTTGTGGCTCGAGGTCCCAGTCATCGGGCTCCAGCGCCGGACCCATCAGGTAATTGACGACCATGCATCCCAGCAGCAACAGCGTCGTCGGGCCGGCCGCGACCGCGTAAAAGAACAGGCTGGCAGTCGCGACGACGCCATTGCGCCAGCCCCGGGGCGCGATCAACACGGCCGCAAGCACGGTCGGCATGAAGTACCACAGGAACAGTGGGCTGGCGAAGGACATGGCGGCGGCGCAGCCTAGCCCAGCTCAACCGAGCCAACGGTGGCCCCTCGCGGGCAGGGGCGTCGAGCTCGAAGTCAGCTCAGCAGCTGGCGCAGCAGGGCAAGTCCGTCCGAAATCGTGCGGCGTTGCTCGCTTGTGGCGTTGCCCAAGGCGGTAGCCAGGCGGCCGAATGCTCCAGCTTCCATCTCCGCGACGTACCGATCCACTTTTTCGGTGACAGAAATGCGCGTGTAACGGCGGTCGGCATTGTCCTGGACCCGCGCAACGAGGCCGCGGGCCTGCAGCCGGTCAACGATCCCGGAGACGGTGCTGTGACCAGTGCCCAGCTCACGACCCAGCTCGGTGACCGTGGCCGGACCGTTCATGACGAGATGGGCCATGACGCTCACCTGCGGGCCGGTCAGTCCGCTGCGCGCGATGTCGTCAGCGCTGGCGCAGAGCAGGTTGCGACGCAGCGCCCGGATATGCGCCACGATCTCCTGCGCCTGGAGGCGGAGGTCGCGTTCGGTGACGGTCATGAGGGGGCAAGTGTATTGCGTTCGATGATACGTTGCACAAGACGCGTCGCACTCGACGGATTACGGAGACCAGATAGTGAACACGGCGATCCGGCGGGTGACCACGCCGGCTGGAGATCCGGCCTGGTTGGTCACGGGATACGACGATGTGAAGGCCCTGCTGTCGGATCCCCGGCTCGGCCGCTCACATGCCGATCCGCAGCGAGCGGCCCGCATCTCCCAATCGGCGATCTTCGGCGGACCGATGGGCCACCCATCGACCGAGGCCGCAGAGCACGCCCGGACCCGCCGCCTGCTCGCGCCGGCATTCTCGGCGCGGCGGATGGCGCGCCTGCGGCCACGGGTGGCGGCAATCATCGCGGACTTGCTCGATGCCCTGGCGAACCAGACCCGGCCAGTCGATTTCCATGAGGCAGTGTCCTTTCCGCTTCCGGCGCTGGTCATCTGCGAGCTGCTCGGCGTGCCTTATGCCGACCGGGAAGACTTCCGCCGCTGGTCCGACGACGCCGCACACCTGACCGACGCCGCGCGCTCGCAAACCGGGCTCATGCTGCTGTGGCAGTACATGCGCACGCTGGTGGATCGCAAGCAGGCCGAGCCGGGTGACGACGTGATCTCCGATCTTGTCGCTGCTGCTGCCGCCGACCCGGAATTGACCGTCGACGGTATCGCAATGCTCAGCGCTGGGCTGCTGTTCGCCGGCCACGAGACCACCGTGACCGCGATCGACCGCGGGGTGACGCTGCTGCTGATTCACCCCGGACAAGTGGACGCACTGCGTCACGATCCGGCGCTCATCGAACCGGCGGTCGAGGAGATCCTCCGCTCGTGGCTGCCCATGCGCACGTCTGGTGCCAACGAACAGGTCGCGGGATTGCCGCGCTATGCCAACACCGACTTCACCTTCGGCGGCGTCACGATCCAGACTGGTGAACTGGTCATGCTGGGGCTGCGCCAGGCCAACCTCGATGAGCGGCTCTTTCCCGAGCCGGACCGATTCGACGTCCATCGCACCCGCCACCCGCATCTGACCTTCGGTCACGGTCCGCGCTTCTGCGTCGGCGCCCCGTTGGCCCGGATCGAGCTACAGATGCTGTTCGCTGCCCTGCTGGACCGGTTCCCGACAATGCGCCTCGCGGTCTCGGTTGAGTCACTGCGAGGACGTGACGAGCTGCTCACCGGTGGCCTGGTGGAGCTGCCCGTGACCTGGTGACGGTCTGGTGACAGTACAGATCTCGCAGCAGCAAGATCTCCGCGCCATGGTGGATGGTTTCACGGCTGATGTGCAGCACCAGCGCCGCCATCGGGTGGTCGGCGAAGGGGCCCTCGTCCGGCCCGCACGGACGCGCCAGACCGTCGGTGCCCAGCGCGCGTACACCACCGGTCCACGCGGCGTAGACCTTGTCGAGTTGGCGCAGCGCGTCGGCAGCGGTGCCGGCGTAGTCGAAGGTCTGGTAGTCGATCGAGCGGTCGCCGAAGTGGTTGCTGGCCCGCACACCGAGCACCCCGACGATGATGTGACCCAGCCGCCAGGCGATCGTGGTCACCGGTGGGGGGTTGGGCTCGGGGAACGCGAAGTCGATGGTGAAGGCGCCGCTGCCCGCCTGGACCGGCGCGGTGGATCCGCCGCGCGGGTGCACGTTCCAGCAGCCCTCGACGGGCTCCCAGAAGTACTCGTCGTCAGTGAGGCCGTTCAAGCGCGGGCGAAGGTGATGCTGCCAGTGCCAGTCCAGCTGCTCGAGGAGCTGGCCGTTCCAGTCGATGCCGGCGCTGACAGCGCTGTCCGGTTGCGTCATACGACCACGGTATGGCGCCGCACCGACAGTTTTGGCCGACGATGTTCCCTACCTGATCATTGGATCTCATGCCGCAGGCGGCAGCGTAGGACAAGCAGCGCGCGTGCGGCGACGCGCAACCGGCCGCCGGGCCTGATGTGACTTTGCCTGCGCCGGGCCTTGGCGAGCAGCGGGTCGGCGGTGTCGACCACTATTTCCCAGATCCGGCCGTAGGTCTGGTCGGGCAAGGTAAACATGATCGACTGGTGGTGGGCGTTGATCAGCAACAGGAACGAGTCGTCGGTGATCCGCTCACCCAAGGAGTCCCGCTCAGGGATACCCTGGCCGTTGAGGAAGATCGCGACTGCCTTGGCGAAGCCGACGTTCCAGTCCTCGTCGGTCATCTGCTGACCGTCTGGACGCAGCCAGGCGATGTCCTCGATGTTGGAGCCACGGATCGGACGGCCCTGGAAAAATCGGCGGCGGCGGAACACCGGATGCGCGGCGCGCAGTCTGGCGAGCTGCCCGGTGAAGTCCGTCATCACCTCGTGTACGCGGGCGTCCTTCCAGTCGATCCAGCTGATCTCGTTGTCCTGGCAGTAAACGTTATTGTTGCCGTCCTGGCTGCGCCCCAGCTCGTCACCGTGCGCGATCATGGGCACGCCCTGGGAGAGCATGAGGGTTGCCAGCATGTTGCGCTTCTGGCGTTCCCGCAGCGCAATGATGACACCGTCCTCGGTCGGTCCCTCAACGCCGTGGTTCCACGACCGGTTGTGGCTCTCGCCGTCCTGGTTGTTCTCCCCGTTGGCCTCGTTGTGTTTGTCGTTGTAGGACACCAGGTCGGTGAGGGTGAAGCCGTCGTGCGCGGTCACGAAGTTGATCGACGCGATGGGCCGCCGGCCGTCGGCCTCGTAGAGGTCTGATGAGCCGGTGAATCGGGACGCGAATTCCCCCAGGCTGGCCGGCTCGCCGCGCCAGAAGTCGCGCACGGTGTCGCGGTACTTGCCGTTCCATTCCGTCCACAGCGGCGGAAAGCCGCCTACCTGGTAGCCGCCTTCGCCAACGTCCCACGGTTCAGCGATCAGCTTCACCTGGCTGACCACCGGATCCTGGTTGACCAGGTCGAAGAAAGCCGAGAGCCGGTCGACCTCGTGGAATTCCCGAGCCAACGTCGCCGCAAGGTCGAACCGGAACCCGTCGACGTGCATATCGATGACCCAGTACCGCAACGAGTCCATGATCAATCGCAGTGACTCGTGATTACGCACGTTGAGGCTGTTGCCGGTGCCGGTGGTGTCGTAATAGTGCTCAAGGTCACCATCGACGAGCCGGTAATAGGTGGCGTTGTCGATGCCGCGGAAAGACAGCGTGGGCCCGAGGTGGTTGCCCTCGGCGGTGTGGTTGTAGACCACGTCGAGGATGACCTCGATGCCGGCCCGGTGCAGCGTCTTGACCATGGTCTTGAACTCCTGCACCTGCTCGCCCTGGGTTCCGAAGCAGGCGTAGTCATTGTGTGGGGCGAAGAAACCGATCGTGTTGTAGCCCCAGTAGTTGCGCAGACCGCGCTGCGCCAGGGTGGAGTCATGCACGAACTGGTGCACCGGCATGAGCTCGACGGCGGTCACCCCGAGCCGTTGGAAATGGGCGATCATCGCGGGATGGGCCAGGCCGGCGTAGCTGCCCCGGACCTCCTCGGGAACCCGAGGATGGCGCATCGTCATGCCCTTGACGTGCGCCTCGTAGATGACCGTCTGGTGGTAGGGAATGTGCAATGGCCGATCGTTGGCCCAGTCGAAGAAAGGGTTGATCACCACTGACTTCATGGCGTGCGGTGCCGAATCGGCGTTGTTGACCGACCTGGGCCGGCCGAACCGGTAGGAGAACAGCGACTCGTCCCACTGAATGCGCCCGTCGATTGCCTTGGCGTAGGGGTCCAGCAGCAGCTTGTTCGGGTTGCACCTCAGCCCGGCCGCCGGTTCGTAGGGCCCGTGCACCCGGTAGCCGTAGCGCTGGCCCGGGCCGATGCGAGGCAGGTAGCCATGCCAGACCATGCCGTCGCGTTCCGGTAGCCGCAGCCGGATTTCGGCGTCGTTGTCATCGAACAGGCACAGCTCGATCTGCTCCGCCACCTCGGAGAAAATCGCGAAGTTGGTGCCGCCACCGTCGTAGGTGGCGCCCAGTGGGTAGGACGAGCCGGGCCAGATGTGCACGCCAACCTCCAGCAGATTCCCCGGGTCGGACCGGTCAGTTCGCCCTCGCCCACCGCGAACTGTCTACCGTCAACGGCTGGTATCCGCTACTGCTGGAACACCGCAACGACTGCTGGGTGTGACGTTCAGCGCGCCATCATCACTGCGCCGGGAGCGGATCTGCCTGATGAGGCTGGGAGTGTGAAGCCCGGTGAGTCGGCGCGAGCCTTACCGCACGGGTACCACCGGGAGTAGGCCTTCATCACTTGGCGGTGGGGGCGTGGTGGTCGTCGCGGTAGCCGGGGATGGCGGCGGGCCGTGGGAGCACTGATAACGGGGCGCCCTCGGGTCGAAGCCCTCGACGCGTTCGCATGCGGTGATCGATCCGTCGGCCTCGGCGACAGTCCAGCCCACCGGCGGCTCTCCCCGAAGACCCTGCTCTCCCTGAACACCCTGACACTGAGTGGGCGCGGCCAGGCACGGCGGGGACTCACCCGGCTCCCCCTGGTCACCCTGCGGTCCACGGAACGCCGCGGCGTTCGCCGTCAGGTAGGCCTGCACCGCCTCATCAAGTTGTTGCGGTGTCGGTCCGATGGGTGGCGGGGGCAGCTTGGCAAGCTGCGCCGCGACCTCCGCCTGGATTTCCGCGGGGGTGGGGACCGCGATGGACTCCCTGGCTATCTGAACCGCGACCTGCGCGGTGGAGGCTGCGCTGAGGACCGCGGAATCCGACGCGGTCCCGGGTGCGGGAATCGATACCGTCGCCAGGCCGCGGCGGGCGAGTTCGGCGTTTGCCACCACCCCGAGGTCGTACGCACCCTGCGCGAGCCGCTGAATATCCTGCGACGCGGCCCGGAACTGGGCGGCGCGCACTTGATCCTCAGCGGTGTTCTCAGCGATGCGGCGGTTCAGCATCAACAGCGGTACACCGATCAGCAAGGACGTGATCACTGAGGCCACCACCGCGCCCCGAAAGTAAGCGCGTCCTTCCCGCTGGATTTCCTGCCGGGCTACCTGCGGGGCCGCTCGGGCGGTTTGCGCGATAGAGTCCCGCAGTTGATCCAATCCCTGAGTGAGATCATCCACGCTGGTCATGGGATTCTCTCATCTGCAGTACCTCAAGCCGTCCGACTCGAGCCTGCAGGTCAGCAATCGCGGACTGGATGAGAGTGACCGCGTCGCTGGCCTGTTGCGCGATCACCATGGGCGTCGGCGGTACAAAATTAGGCCGACCTGATTTGATGCGCTCAACGATCACCGGACCAACCACAGCCGTCACCACGATTCCGATCAGGGAGATGGCCGCGATAGTGATCGTCAGCCAAGCTGGCCCCCCAGCTTGCACAGTTCCTCCGTTCCGCCACCCTGCGCTGACTTATGCCCAGCGCAGGTGACGAGAGCGACTCATACCTAACCGGCCCCCGGCATACGCCGCTACTCCCCCAACCTGATAATCGAGCCGAAGTATGGTGCACACCCGCAGCGGTACCGGAACTTCTGCTGCCACACAGCTAGACCGCCGAGCGCGTGAGTGGAATGTTCCCGCACGTCACGCGCGGTCGACGCGGGCAGTCCCTAACCTGAGAACGCGGGAACTTTACCGCCGTTCGTCGTTCCCTGATGCTTCGCTTCCCACGCTTGGACAACGTTGAGCGGCAGCCGGCCACGGTCACTGACATTGTGACCATTCTGCTTGGCCCACTCGCGGATGGCCTTGAGCGTGTCGCGGTTGTAGCCGCTTCTTGCGACGCTCCCGTTGCCAGCCGTACGGCCACCCGAACGGTCAGCGCCACGAGTGCCTGGGCGCCGCCCACTGGTCTTACGGGCAGCTGCGACGTAACGCGCCAAGTTATCACGGAGCTTGGCGGCGTTGCCGTCCGCCAGGTCGATCTCGTACGTGATGCCCTCGAGCGCGAACTCGACTGTCGTAATGTCCTCAGCTTCCTCCCCGGTGAGGTCGTCGATGAGGGTGACGATGGTCTTCTGAGCCACGAGTACGGATTCTCCTTGTCGACAGGAACGCGGCGTGGACGAAACTGCCGCGTTGTGAACGCTGATCGCGACAAGATACACACAATGCCGGTGATGCGAACACGCGGCATGCCGTAACGGCCCGTTTTCCCACGTTATGCCTCCCGAACTCAACAACTACTGCTGTTGGAGCAGCGCGGCACAGCTGCGCTGTTGAGTTCGGGAAGCGGAGAACGGTCGCGGGGGGCGCGCCGCGTCAACGCCGATGATCGGTGGTCAGCCGGCGCGGCGTAGGCGCGCGACCTCCGCCAGCACGACACCGGCAGCGACGGACGCGTTGAGCGACTCGACCGGCCCCGCTATCGGTATCGACACTGCAGCGTCGCATGTCTCGCGGACCAGGCGGGACAACCCCCGCCCCTCCGACCCCAAAACCAGGGCCAAGGGTCCGGTGGCCCACGGAAACGAATCCAGTGACACCGAGCCACCGGCGTCCAGCCCGACCACCATCAGGCCGGATGCGGCGCAGTCCTTGAGCGTGCGCACCAGATTGGTGGCCCGGGCCACCGGTAGGCGC
>JALZDU010000317.1 GCA_030862405.1 Actinomycetota bacterium
TCATGGAGCTGTCGGCTGATCGGTCCAAGCGCATCCCGCTGGAGGGCATGGCGCTGGTGTTGCGCATCGCCAAGCCGATCACCCTGCTCGACGGTGGCCTGCCGGCTCGCGAGGTTCACTCCACCGCGCTGTCGGTCAGTGACCTGCTCACCCTGCAAGGAGTTCCGTTGGAGGATCGGGACACGGTCAGCCCGGGACCCGACTCTCCCGTGCTGCCCGGGATGACCGTGGAAGTCACCCGGATCCGCACCGAGCAGCGCACCGAGCGGTGGTCGGTCCCACCCCCGGTCAAGAAGATCAAGGATCCCGCGCTGTCCAGCGGCGAGACCGTCGTCGAAGATCCCGGCACACCGGGCGAGAAGATCGTCAATATCCAGGTCATCCTGACCAACGGCCAGGAGACCGGCCGCGAAGAACTCTCCAGCAAGCAGGTCACTGCGCCTCGGCCAAGCGTTGTCCGGGTCGGTGGGAAGAGCTCCGCTGCCGAGGGTTCTTCGGTATGGGACCGTCTCGCTCAATGTGAGTCCGGCGGGAACTGGGCCATCAACACGGGCAACGGCTACTACGGCGGCCTGCAGTTCGACAGGAGCACCTGGAGTTCCAACGGCGGTACCCGATACGCCGCTTACCCGCATCAGGCCAGCCGCGAAGAGCAGATCGCGGTCGCGCAGCGGGTCCGCAACTCCCGTGGCGGCTACAGCGCATGGCCGGGTTGCTCCGCGCGTCTAGGCCTGGACTGATCTGGCCCATTATGGCCCCATGACGGGGGAGCGGCCTGCCCTGTTAGGGGCCGCTGAGCTGCGCGAGTTGGCGGCTCGGCTTGGCGTGCGACCGACCAAGCGGCTCGGGCAGAACTTTGTGCACGATGCCAACACGGTGCGCCGCATCGTGGCTGTGGCCGGCCTGGCCCCCCACGATGTCGTGCTCGAAGTGGGGCCTGGCCTGGGCTCGCTGACCCTGGCCCTGCTCGGCGTGGTGGAGCGGGTGTTGGCCGTGGAGGTGGATCCGCTGCTGGCCGGCGCGCTGCCCGCCACGGTGGCCGACCGCGCCCGGAACTACGCCGGTGGGCTGCGGGTACTGACCGCCGACGCGTTGCGAGTGCGGCGCGCGGAGATCGTCGAGGCGGCCGGTGGTGTGCAACCCACCGCGCTGGTCGCAAATCTGCCATACAACGTGGGCGTTCCGGTGCTGCTGCACCTGCTGACCGAGCTACCGACCCTGCGCCGCGGCCTGGTGATGGTGCAAACTGAGGTGGCCGACCGGCTGGTTGCTCCGCCGGGCACCCGCACTTACGGGGCGCCCAGCGTCAAGGTGGCTTGGTTCGCCGAAGCCCGTCGCGCGGGATCGGTGCCCCGCGCGGTTTTCTGGCCAGTGCCCAACGTGGACTCCGGCTTGGTCGCACTGACCCGGCATCCAGCACCGTCCACAGTGCCTCGAGAAGAGGTCTTCGCACTCGTCGATGCCGCGTTCGCGCAGCGCCGCAAGACGCTGCGGGCTGCCCTGGCCGGCTGGGCTGGTTCGGCCGCCGCCGCGGAACGGGTACTGCGCATCGCCGGGGTGGACCCGGCTGCCCGCGGTGAGCAGCTCACCGTCGGAGACTATGCACGAATCGCCCTCGTTCGTGCGTAACAGCGTGAGTGCGTAACGGTGTTCTGGCACACAAACTCACTCACGAGTGGGCAACGCCTACCCTGGGGGCGTGCTCGCCGTTGTGCCGCAACCGGTCACCGTGCGCGTCCCGGCCAAGGTCAACCTGCACCTGGCTGTGGGAGACCTGCGCTTGGACGGCTATCACGAGCTGGTCAGCGTGTTCCAGGCGCTGTCGGTGACCGACGAGGTGACCGTCGCGGCCACTGACGCACCCGGCGTGCAGGTGTACGGCGAGGGCGCCGGGACGGTGCCCACCGATCGGCGCAACCTCGCGTGGCGTGCGGTGCTCGCGCTGGCCGAGCACGCCCGGCGCCGGCCTGCAGTGCGTGTCGTGCTGCGCAAGGGCATCCCGGTGGCCGGCGGGATGGCCGGTGGTAGCGCCGACGCGGCAGGCACCCTGGTCGCGCTGGCTGGGCTGTGGCGCTTGGATATCAGCCGCGAGGAGCTTGCCGGGCTCGCCGCCGGAATTGGCAGCGACGTACCATTCGCTTTGCATGGCGGCACTGCGCTGGGTACCGGGCGCGGTGAGTCCCTGGTGCCGGTGCTGACCCGGCACACCTTCCACTGGGTGGTCGCGCTGGACCACGGCGGCCTGTCCACCCCCGACGTGTACCGGGAACTGGATCGGCTGCGGGCGCACGGCTGCCCACCGCAGCGGCTCGGTGACGTCGAGCCGCTGCTGGAGGCGCTGGCTTCGGGAAATCCGCGGCAGCTCGCCTTGCTGCTGGGCAACGATCTGCAGGCCGCCTCGGTCTCGCTGCGCCCCGCGCTGCGCCGTACTCTGCGCGCCGGGGTGGATGCCGGGGCGCTGGCCGGCATGATTTCCGGTTCCGGGCCGACCTGCGCGTTTCTGTGCGTTGACGCCGACGCCGCAGTCCGGGTTGCCGCCGAGCTGGCCGGCGCCGGGGTCTGCCGCACCGTTCGGGTTGCCAGCGGCCCGGTGCCCGGCGCACGTGTGGTGGAGGACCCGCGCCCAGTACCGCCTCCCGAGCCTCTCGCGCACGCATGATGGCCAACCTCATCAATTTCGAGGCCGTGTCGAAGTCCTACGGGATTCGCCCACTGCTGTCGGGTATCTCGCTGGGTGTGGCCGAGGGTGACCGGATCGGGGTCGTCGGACTCAACGGTGGTGGTAAGACCACCCTGCTTGAGCTGCTCGCCGGAATCGAGGCACCGGACGCCGGGCGCGTAAGCCGGGCCAGGGACCTGCGCACCGCAGTCGTGACCCAGCGCACGGAGCTGCCCGAGCAGGTCACCGTGCGCCAGGCAGTGCTGGATCCGCTGGGGGTCACCGCCGAGTACGAGTGGGCCGGCGACGCCCGGATGCGCGGGATGCTCGAGGGGCTGGGCATCGTGTCGCTCGGGCTGGACCGGCCGGTGGCCGAGCTCTCCGGTGGGGAGCGGCGCCGAGTCGCGCTGGCCGCCGCACTGGTAGGTGAGCTTGATCTGCTGATTCTTGATGAGCCGACCAACCACCTCGACGTCGAGGGTGTGCGGTGGCTTGCCGAGCACCTGCTGGCGCGGCGCTGTGCGGCGGTGGTGGTCACCCACGACCGGTGGTTCCTGGACACCGTCTGCACCCGCACCTGGGAGGTCGTTGACGGCCGGGTGGACGGCTACGACGGGGGTTACGCGGACTGGACCTACGCACGAGCGCGGCGAACCCGGCTGGCCGCGGCAGCTGAGGACCGGCGACGGAACCTGGCCCGCAAGGAACTCGCCTGGCTACGCCGCGGACCGCCTGCGCGCAGCTCCAAGCCGCGTTACCGGATCGAGGCCGCCGAGGCTCTGATCGCTGACGTTCCTGCGCCGCGGGACAACGTCGAGCTGCTGGCCTTCGCCCGGCGCCGACTGGGCCGCACCGTGCTGGAACTCGAGGACGTCACGGTGGCCGTGGGCGGCCGCAAGCTGCTGGACGCTCAGACGTGGCGGATCGGCCCAGGGGAGCGCATCGGCCTGGTCGGGGTCAATGGGTCAGGCAAGACCACGTTGTTGCGGCTGCTCGCCGGGCAGCGTGAGCCAGACACCGGCCGCCGGGTGCAGGGCTCGACTGTCCGGCTAGCGCACCTGACACAGGAATTAGAGAACTTGCCCGAGTCGCTACGAGTCTTAGAAGCGGTGCAGGAGATCGCCAACCGGGTTGCGTTGGGCCGTCAAGACCTGTCGGCGTCGCAGCTGGCCGAGCGGCTCGGCTTCCCGGCATCGCGGCAGTGGACTCCGGTGGGGGACCTGTCCGGCGGGGAACGGCGCAGGCTGCAGCTGACCCGGCTGTTGATGGCGGAGCCGAACGTGTTGCTGCTCGATGAGCCCACCAACGATCTGGACATCGACACCCTGCAGCAACTGGAAGATCTGCTGGACGGCTGGCCCGGCTCGCTGGTGGTGGTCTCGCACGACCGCTACCTTGTCGAACGGGTGTGTGACACCGTGGTGGCGCTGTTCGGTGACGGACGGATCACCCAGCTACCCGGCGGCATCGAGGAGTACCTGCAACGTTGGGATGCAGCTGCGGGGATCGAGGCCGCTGTGGCCACCGGCGCCGGGCAGACGTATCCGGCACCACCGGAGGCATCCACCGGCGCTGCGCAACAGCGGATGGCGCGCAAGGAGTTGGCTCGGCTGGAACGGCAGCTGGAGCGGTTGGCCGGCCGGGAGGCTGACCTGCAGCGCCGGATCGCCCAACAGGCCGCGAATCCGGGCGCGTTCCGGGAGCTGGACGGTGAACTGCGCGCGGTGCTCGCTGCGAAGGATGATCTTGAGACCCGCTGGCTGGAGGTCGCGGACGCCGTTGGCTGACATCACCTGGTTGTTGATACGCCTGGTTGCTGATACGCCTGGTTGCTGAGACACCGCGCGTGCCGGCACCCACTGCCCGTAAGGTGATCAGACGTGAGCAGGTTCGTCGACACTTTGCTGGCGCACAGCGCGCCGGACTCGCCGACCCGATCAGACCGCGGTATCACCATCGGTGAATCGACGCAGCCGCGCCGCCTGACCTGGACCCAGGTGCATGAGAAAGCCCTGCGGGCCGCTGGGACGCTGACGGGCAGCGCCGCGCCCGCTGTCCAGCACGGCGA
>JALZDU010000319.1 GCA_030862405.1 Actinomycetota bacterium
ACCGCACACCCTCCGCCGCGGTATCGGGCGCAGGCGACGGTGCCATGGATGTAGGAACAGGAACGCCGTTGGTCATGGTCATTATCGCACTCCTCCTGCAGAGCTTTCCCCTAGAGGATCCGAGATGACATGCCGCTGATACCTCGGACGGCAAAGATCTACTGAGGGTGACTGTCGTCACAGTTAGTGGGGTGGTGGTCGCGGCGCTACCGTGGGCACTGCCGGGATCGCGGTTTACCACCGCGTTCGAGGACACCGCCGCGTGGCTGGTCTGCCACGCCACCCTGTCGGTGGTGGCGGTGGTGTTGCGCATCGCGTCGCGAGTCGTGTCGGGCATCGTGACCAGGGTGGTGGCCTCCCGCGTCGTGCCCGCGTCGGGCAGCTTGACGGCTGGCGGGGCTGCACCGGATCGGGGGATGAGATCTCATCACGTGGGCAACGCTACCTGCTGGTGGTCACCGACCACGACAGTGTCCAACTGGGCGCCGGCACTGACCCACCTCTCTGCGGGGCGCAGTGGATCCACACCGTGGTCGGACACCGGGCCGTTACCGAACGTTGATGCCTCTGCCCCTCACTTCCCGGACGATCATGAAAATCAACCCACGGAAACATCAGGAGAGCCGTTAAGTCGATCAGCGGCGTCGCGACTGTGATCGCCGACGCTGCGGCCCTCCGCAGTCGACGCTGGGCGGAGGTATCAACGCCGCACCGGCGGCCCTCTTAATCCACGGCACTCTTAATCCACGCAGCACTGCAAGGGGGGCTGTATGTACTCGTCACTGACCGATCGCTGCCTAGCAGCCGTCACACCGGAATCTGGGCTGGTAGAGACGGGCGTTCCGGCCTGCCAGTGGAGTGTTCGGGCCGCTCAGGCCGTCGCCTACGACGTGCGCATGGTGGACGACCTGCTGGATCCGCAGAACCGGATACTGATCGAGGCGGGCGCGACCAACCGGACGGATTCTCCTCGCCGGTTCATCGTGATCGACGCCATCGTCCATCAACTCTACGGGCCGGCATTGCGCAGCTACCTCGAGCACCACAGTTGCCACTACGAGTTGTGCATCCTGCCGGTCTCGGAGGAGACCAAGACGATGGACGCCGTCTTCACGGTGATCCGTGGCCTGAACTCCTTCGGGATCTCCCGTCGACACGAGCCGATTATCGGCATCGGCGGCGGCGTACTGCTGGACATCGTGGGCCTGGCCAGCAGTCTCTACCGCCGTAGCACCCCCTACGTCCGCGTGCCCACCTCACTCATCGGCTTGGTCGACGCCGGGGTCGGTGTCAAGACCGGAGTGAACTTCGAACACCACAAGAACCGCCTGGGCACCTATTTCCCGCCCGCGGTTGCGCTGCTGGACCGAAGCTTCCTGGCCACCCTGGACAACCGCCATATCAGCAATGGTCTGGCCGAAATACTCAAAATCGGGCTGATCAAGGACTGGCGTCTCTTCGAGCTTCTCGAAGACTATGCCGAGCTGCTACTCACCGAACGGTTCCAGGGCGAGACCACGATCGGCGACACCGTGGCCAGGAACGTGTTCAGCCGGGCAATCAGCGGCATGTTGGAAGAACTCCAACCCAACTTGTGGGAAAACACACTGGAGCGTGTCGTCGACTATGGCCACTCCTTCAGTCCCACGCTGGAGATGCGAGCCCTGCCAGCGCTGCTGCACGGCGAAGCGGTCTGCGTCGACATGGCGCTGACCACGGTGCTGGCCGAAGGACGCGGACTGGTCACCAGCCGGGACCGCGAGCGCATTCTCGACGTAATGCGGCGGCTGCGCTTGCCTAGCTGGCACCCACTGTGTGAGCCAGGGCTGCTCGGAGAGGCTCTGCACGACACTAGTCGACACCGCGACGGGTTGCAGCGCGTACCACTTCCGGTGGGCATCGGCGACGCATGCTTCGTCAACGACCTCACCGTCCCGGAGCTCACCCGAGCCGCCGACACGCTGTTCGAGCTGGAGCGCTGCCCGACTCTGGAGGTGGGCCGTGCGTGACGGCATCGTGGTGGCCGACCTGGCCGAACCCTCCGAGGTGTACGGCGTCCATGGGAGCGAAGGGCTGTCCCGGTGGAAGTGCCTGGCGCGGCGGCCCGGGCTGTCCGGCTCCTGGGAGGCCGTGGAGTGGGCGTGGATCCCGGCTGGCGGGGTGAGCGGCGAGCACCTGCACACCCGGACCGAGGAAGTCTACTTCATCCTCTCCGGCCGCGGCGAGATCACCCTGGACGGCCGGCCGTATCAGGTGCAAGCCGGCGATCTCATCCTGACCGGCCTCGGGACGCGACACGGCCTGCGGAACACCGGGACCGAGGGCCTGGGCTGGCTCGTCATCGAGATGGCAAGCCCAGCCACGGCCATGGCGCTGAGCCGCGCCCGCCCCAGTGATTGCCGCACCGAGGAAACAGGAGCGCGGAAATGAGCAACTCCACCGTCATCAACCTGCGGGCAGCCAGGCGGGTCGACCCGGGCCACTGGTTGACCGGACCACTACGGGTCCTCCAACTGGTGACGTTGCAGCCGGCCGGACAGCTCGAGATCGCCGCGGAGGGCGCCGAGCACACCCTGTTCACCCTGCACGGCATCGGCACCATCACCAGCGGTGACACCACCGTAGCC
>JALZDU010000332.1 GCA_030862405.1 Actinomycetota bacterium
GGGATTGACGTACTGCATGTAATGCACCTCCAGGCGCGTTGGCGCCGTGCGCCATCGACCTTACTTCACCGCTACCATTAGCGCAATACGTGTGACAAGTGGTGGTTAGCGACTGGGCCAATTTGCAGTCGTTATCGTGACGACGCGAGCACGCAGGTTGACTTGCTACTGCGAACGCGAACGCGAAGAAGGAAACTGCGCCGCTGGTCGCCTGATTCGGGCTCGAGCTGCACACCGGGTGCACGGGGACTGATGTCCCTGATGCGATGTAGGAGCGGAGGCCCCGCTCCTACATCGCATCAGAGTGCCCGTCGCGGGATTACTCCCTCTCGCGATGGAAGGCTGTGGATGATCACAATCGGGATAGACCCGCACAAGAGCTCGCTGACCGCGGTGGCAGTCGACTCCACAGGAGAATCAGTGGCTGAGATCCGAGTGGCGGTGACGGCAACACGGGGGCCAGTTGCAGCAATGGGCAGACCGCTGGCCGCAGCGTCGCTGGGCGGTCGAAGGCGCCGAGGGCCTGGGACGACGCGTGGCTCAGGGCCTGGCGAGTGCGGATGAGCAGGTCGTGGATGTGCCAGCCCAGCTAGCCGCGCGGGCTCGGCTCAATTCCCGGTCATGCTCGTAAGACCGATGCGCTGGATGCGGCCTCGGTGGCCGCAAACGCGGGGCCGCTCAATCCCCGCCGCCTGCCACATAGTGGAGCAGTTCGTGAACAATCCCGTCGAAGCCAATCATGGACGCCTGAAAGCCCGGCTGCGGCCGATGCGCGGCCTGAAACGACTCCGCTTGGCGCGGGTGATCAGCGCCGGGCACGCGTTCCTGCAGAATCTCCGCCGCGGACACTATGAACTCGGTGGGAGAAGACCTGTGACGGTAGAGCCAGGCAGTCTTGGCCGGTCTTCACCACCGGAGGAGTAATGACAGAGCGTACCCGTCAGATTCGCGGAGCGGCGGTGCCAACGCTCCTCTATGGAACAGCCTGGAAGGAGGAGCGAACCGCGGACGTCGTCGCGCAGGCGCTCAGGATGGGATTCCGCGGGCTTGATACAGCGAACCAGCGTCGACATTACCGCGAAGCTGAGGTCGGACGTGCCCTGCTGGCTCAATTGGAGCCAGGGACGCTGCGCCGTGAAGACGTCTTTGTGCAAACCAAGTTCACCTCCCGGGGGGCCAGGACCACCGGTTGCCCTATGATCCGGTCGCGCCCGTCGTGCGTCAGGTCGAACAATCCTTTGACAGCTCGATGTCACACCTGGGTGTAGACATTGTGGATTCTTATCTGCTGCATGCTCCGTCTCTGCCGCAGGGACTGGCCGCGGCCGATATCGAAGCCTGGCGCGCCATGGAAACCCTTCACGACGCGGGCCGGGTGCGCTTTCTTGGAGTGAGCAACTTCGCACCCGATCAGCTCGTAAGCCTGCTCCGCGCAGCGCGGGTGCGTCCCACATTCGTCCAGAACCGCTGCTACGCATCGCGGGGTTGGGATTCCAACGTGCGCGCCATCTGCATTCACGAAGGCATGATCTACCAGGGATTCTCACTGCTCACCGCCAACGAACAGGTCGTCCGCAGCTCACTTGTCCACGACATCGCCCGCCGCTATCAGCGGACTCCGGCTCAGGTGATCCTCCGATTTGCACTTCAGCTAGGAATAATCGCCCTCACTGGCGCAACGAACCCCCAGCACATGGCCGATGACCTCGCCGTGTACGAGTTCACGCTGACGTCTGCAGAGGTGAACGCGATCGAACACGGAACCTAGGAAAGACAGACCCTGGCAGTTCCCCTGCTTAGGGGTTTGGGTACCGGTGCGCCTCGGGGTCAGCTAGGCGCTGCATCGTGCGCGCCGCGCCCAGTTGCCGCTTTCCATTATCACCGTCAGTGATCCCCACCTCGAGATCACCAATGGCGAGGAAGGTGACCGGCTCCGGGTAGCAGTGTTGCATTAAGGCGAAGGGCGTCCCTGTAACGTGCCAAAATTCGGCACATGCCCCCTTGACCTGGTGTTTTCTAGCTGAGCTAGGCGGCTTTCCGGTACTCGTTGATCACTCCGCCGAGGACTCGGTGGCTTTGGTGCCGGCAGTGGTAATTGAAGTGGCGCTTGTAGTAGTGCAGGAGGTGCGGGCGTGTCGCTCGTGGCAGATCAACAGCCGGTCGGTGCACTCCTCGCGGACGCTACGCGCGACCGTTCGGCGTAGCAGTTCACCTGGGGTGTCTGCGGAGGAATCTTGACCACCTCGACGCCATCAGAGCCGAAGACGGCGGTGAACCCGGGTCACGGATCAGGAAGCGGAACGCGCTGATCCGCTCACCGAGGTCCATCAGCAGGTTGCGGGCTGCTTGGGTGGTCCAGCTGCAGTCGGATGAGCGGTCACGCGAGGATGTGCACCGTGCGGGTGCAGGTTCCATAACAAAGAGGACGTAGAGTCGTCGGCGCAGCGTGACGGTATCCAGGGTGGCACAGTACAGGTTGTTGCGTAGGTCAGAAGCGGCAGATCCGTGAGAGCCCTCTAACAAGATCAACAAAGGTCGCTGGTGGATGGGCTCCTAGCCCGTTGCCCTGATCTGGCGGTAAATCTCCTCGGTAAACCACCATCCGGCAGCGCTCACCCTACGGTGGGCTAACGGCTCGGGAGGCACAAGCATCCTGTGATCATTCTTGGCCTGTACCGCCAGACCCACGCCGTAGTACGACGCCTCCAGGCACGCCTCAGTCTCCTCAGCCGGACAGGACTCCAGCACTGTCAACCGTGCACAGAACGACGCGAATTTCGACACATCTCTCAGGCCAGTCGACCATGATCGAGCGAACACAAGTGCGAAGAAGCACTCGACGACCGGCTCTGCCCAGCGGATCACGTGGTCACCGCGTTGCTCAACGACACCGTGCGGAAGACGGCTCACAAGTTGATGCTCGTGGGTTGTCAGGGCCTGTCGAGAAACTGGCAGACCCAGCGGCAACCCGAGAAGACCCTCCAGCACCTCCAGGCGGGTCAACGCGTTGAGACGGGCCTGCTCCCGGCGTCGCCACTCCGCGTTGTTTACAGCCACGGTCAGCCATGCCCTGACCCCGAACATTTTCACCGGACAGATTCGAAGTCTTGGCCTGCTGCAGTCGCGCGGTGCCCTCAAGAAGGCAGGGACCTGCGTTTCTCCGAGCACTTTCTATACCAACGCTTATATCGATGGGCGGGGAGCAAGCGTCCTCGGACAGCTGAGCAATGTTACTGACGTCGGCTAGGCCACGATCAGGCGACCCCAAACACTGGGTCCCCTCAGCGATCATCTCGGCGTGTCACTTCGGTGCGCTGCGTAGGTTCGTGAGGCCGCGGCTCAAGGTTGGCAGGCTTCCGCGGTGCTCCGCTCAGCAAATGGTGCAAGCTATAAATTTCTGCATCTGGACTATTGGGACAGATCGTCAAGATTCGCTCGTAGCGGATCAGTAGTGTGCCGGGTGGTGACCTTAGCGCTGCGCAGGTGGCAGAGCGACGTCGCGAATGTGGCGAAATCCAGCCCGCTCATAGTACGTCCGGAGTGGCGCGTTATCTGCCGGGCCCGCCAGGAAAACTAACAGCAAGGCGCGTTGTGAGGTGTGCTCGGCGGCCTCGCCACCGCAAACTCACAGACACGCCGCATCACCCCGCGCCCACCTCGTTGTCCACCGGAGCTGGCCGGCGTTGGCGTCGTCTCGTAACGTGTTCGACCGACTCGACCGGAGGTTGGCCGGCCTCAGCCAGCAGGATCACCTGACGCGGGAAGGTACAGCCGCTCTGTCTGCGTCACTGGACGACCGGACCGATCCGGTGATCACCGGACCCGTCGGGCCGGCCCGCGTGAGCATGGCCGCCAGGCCGCGCGCGGTAGGCGGGAGCCGCCCTGAACGGGCACGTGAATGGGAATGCATTGTGTAGTCCCGGTGTGTAGCCCGGCTTGCGGGGAGCCGGTAGTTGCATCAGGTGCAGCACGAGTACAAAGGAGGCAGAACGGTCATGAACACTCCGACTAACGGCAAGGGCAACGGCAAGCTGGACGGGGCCGTCGTGGCGGTGGCGGGAGCTGCCGGACCAGCGGGCCGAGCGGTACTACTGCGCCTGGTTAAGGCCAGGGCGACCGTGGCCGCCGCTGATGCGAACGCGATGCGCCTTGCGGATGCCGTGGACGCCGCCCGCCCCGCGCGCAGCGGCGCCATCCTCAGCAGCGACACTGTGGATCTGCTCGACCTGAACGCGACGCGTGCCTGGGCCGACCGTACGGAAAAGGAGTTCGGTCGCATCGACGGCCTGGTCCACTTGGTGGGGGGCTGGCGGGGCTCTGCGACCTTCGCCGAGACCGAACTGGCGCACTGGCAGTCGCTAGAGAAGCTGCTCATCCGCACCGTGCAGCACACCTCCCTGGCCTTCGAAGCCCCGCTGCGCCGCAGCGGCCAGGGCCGCTACGTACTCATCAGCGCTGCGGCTGCCTCCAAGCCAACCGCAGGCAACGCCGCCTACGCTGCCTGCAAGGCCGCAGCTGAGGCATGGACCCTGGCATTGGCCGACTCCTTCCACAAGGAGGGGAGCGATAGCCAACCACGAGCCGCTGCCGTCATCCTCATCGTCAAGGCGCTGCTTCACGACGCCATGCGCACCGAGCGACCCCACGCGGACTTCGCGGGATTCACCGACGTCAAAGATTTGGCCGAGACCATCGTCGGCCTCTGGAACAAACCCACCCGAGAAGTCAACGCAGCCCGTCTGTGGCTGACCCCGCAACCGTGACGGCTGCGAACGTACCAACGCGATACATGGAACGACCCGGAGCGACGCCGACGGGTGGTCGCATCCTGACCGCCGCCGGCCTCGGCCCCCCTCCACGCCGAGCAGACACCGGATGGCGAACCTTGCGGC
>JALZDU010000346.1 GCA_030862405.1 Actinomycetota bacterium
CACCTGACGTATCAAGTACGCCTTTTCCGTCACGCTCACCACCACGGCTCATTCACCGCAGCAACTGACGGTGGTTTGCAATCACCTCCTGCAAGGCGACTGCGGAGGGCCCACCTCCATCACCAGCGCAGCACCGCAACTGTCGCTACGACCTTCTACATCGCAACCTCCAGCCGCGTTCGTGGCGCACTGTCGTCGGCGTATCTCACCAGGATCGGAGTGCCCTTGACCGCGGTACCGGTGTGGGTACCGGTGGCGCGGTAGCGGACTCCGGCGGCCTGCGGTACCCCACCACCGGCACCAGGGCCGGTAAGACGGTGCCGAACTGCCCGGCGGTGATCCGTTATGCCGATGATCTGCTGGCTCTGTGTCACTCACGTGAGCAGGCCGAGCAGGTGAAGGCACGGCTTGGGGCGTGGTTGGCTCCCCGGGGTCTGGTCTTCAACGAGGCCAAGACCCAGATCACGCACCTGAATCACGGCGTGGACTTTCTGGGGTTCACCATCCGTCGATTCCGCGGCAAGTTGTTGACCAAGCCGAGCAACGACGCGCTGCGGCGGATCCGCAGCAGGCTGTCCACCGAGGTGCGGGCCCTGCGAGGGGCCAACGCCGACATGATGATCGCCAAGCTGAACCCGATCATCAACGGTTGGGCCGCCTACTATCGGATCGGGGTGTCCAACGTGCCTTCGGCGCGTTGGACGCGCACCTGTGGAGACTGGTCTACAAGTGGGCCACGTTCTCCCACCCGAACAAGTCGAAGCGGTGGGTGATCGCCCGATACTTCGGCATGTTCAACCCCGCCAGGCGAGACAAGTGGATCTTTGCCGCGAGAGCGGCTTCTACCTCCGCAAGTTCGCCTGGACACCGATCGTCCGGCACCCGATGGTGCAGGCACGGCGTCCCCGCAGCACCCGGACCTGACCGGCTACTGGGCCAACCGGCGCCGCCGCCGCCCACCGCCGGTGGGGGCGACCACGTTGCGACTCTTACGAGCCCAGCACGGCCGCTGCCCACTCTGCCGGAAGCTGCTGCTGCACGCCGATCGTGAACCGCAAGGCCCACGCGAGTGGGAACAATGGCTCACGGCCACCCGCAAGGCGATCCGCAAACACGCGGTCACCGCGTGGGGAGCTGGCACGCCGGACGAACGCACCGCAACCCGTCTCATACACACCCACTGCTACCGCCGGACCGTCAGCGGTGGCACGGGACCAGCACTTCAACCTGCCACCAGCCTTCAGGGCTTGCTTGAGCCGGTTGCCTGGAAAGCGGGCACGGCCGGTTCTGAGGGGGCCCCCGGCGCAGCAATGCGCCGGGGCTACCCGACGAGATCTGGCTGGGCATCATCACGAAACAGGCCATCAGACCCGAATCCGCGAGTAGTGGGGAGACACGCGCCCGCAGATGGCGATAGGTGCCCTGCTGACCTGGGATGATGGCGGTTCACAAGGCCACGATCATCGAGGTTGGAAGGACACCTATCAGGTGGGCAGGTTACGCGATGTGCGCCGGTTGCGGCGGGGGGTGCGGATCGGCGCGCCGGACCCGTCGGTGACGGGTGTGTCGGGGATGGTGGCGGTGGCTGAGCTGGTTGACCGGCTCGGTGTGACCAGGCTGCTGGACCGGGCGATCGGGCCGATCAAGACCCGGGACCGGGGGTTGGGCGGGGGTGAGCTGCTGGTCGGGTTGGCGGGTGCGCAGCTGGTCGGGGAGGACTTCCTGGTCGGGCTGGACCGCCAGCGTGGGGATGTCGCCGGTCAGGTGCTGGCGCCGGTGGCGGGGTTGAGCTCGACGACCGCGGCGGGGCTGGCCCGCAGGTTCACCGACGGGCAGTGGCACGGGGTGGAGACCGGGATGGGGGACATCCACACCGCGATGCTCGCCGCGTTACCGCCCTCGCGGGCCGCGGCGTTGACCGAGACGGTCACGATTGACCTGGACACCACCGACGTGGAGGTCTACGGGCGCAAGAAGCGAGGGGTGGCCTACAACCACCAGGGTGTGCGCCACGAGGCGCGCATGACCGTATGGAGGGTGTGAATC
>JALZDU010000347.1 GCA_030862405.1 Actinomycetota bacterium
GAGGAAGGCGGTGACTGCCTTGCACGTCGGTGCCGGAGTTCCCGGGGTGGCAGCGTAGACCTCTTTGGGCACTGGAGAGCCCGTTGCGGGGAAACTCGCACGGCATTACCGGCTCGACGCTGGTCCGGCTCCTCGTTGGTTATCACGCCGAACAATGCGTTGATCATGTGTGGGTCTCAGTTTGGGTCTCAGTTCAGGTTCGTTCAACCTCATTGCTGTTGTCTCCTACACATCGTGGGCCAGCACTGAGAGATACTAGGAATGCTCCTGAACGGTTTTGCCTAAGTCTTAAAATCGGAAGGTCGGGCGGATCCTTGAAGGTGACATAGTTAAAGAACACGCGCCCTTTAAGCCTTCTCGTGCCCGCAGGAGGTGGCGGCTTGGTCTCGTACCGAGCGTGCCATTGTGATGATGGCGTCGAGGCGACGGCTGTGTGCCCCGTGCCAGTACACCTGTCCGCAGCATCGGCACCTCGCATACGCCTGGTAGTAGCGCCGGGTGCCGGGCTGCAGTTGGTGTGCCACCTCCTGCTTGGGCACCGGCTTTACCTCGCCGTTGCAGGTCGTGCACCGCGTGAATGGGGCCAGCGCTGGCGCGAACCGCTTAAGCACATCGGTCAGCTGGTCTGTGGTTTGGGCGCCGTGCACATAGGCACCGGCCCACAGTGCCCGGCGCCGCAGCAGCCCGCGGTCCTGGGTAAGCAGCAGCCGACGCTGGCACTGTGCCTGCTCGATCAGCGCGTCATCGTCGACATCGTTGCGGTAGGCGGTGTCGAGGCCCAGCAGCCGCAGCCGTCGGGCCAGCGTCCCAAGGTGCACATCGAGCAGGAACTGCTCGCTCCATCCGGGCACCTGCTGCGGGCGCCGTACCGGCCGCACCTCGACCGCCACCCCCGCCGGCGGCCTCTGTGCCGGTGACACCGCCACGCTGCCCGCCAGCAGCGCACCGACCTCGGTCAGTGGTACGCCGAGAGCTTCCACCAGATGACCGAGCGTCGCCGTGCCGTCGTGGTGTATCTCGACTTGCTCCAGCCGGTGCCGCGGCGCCACGAACAACCACAGCTCACCGGAGAGCCGCAACCGCACCGACCGCGCTTGGGCCACAATGTCCAGTGTCACCGACGCACCGCCGCCACCCAGCCAGGATAGGCAGCGGTTGGTCAAACTCGCGGGTGACAGCCGACGGCTTGCCTGGCGCAGCGAGGATTTGGGATTGACGGAAACAACCAGTCACCCAGCTCACACGCGCAGACAGAGTTCTGGAAGCGCATGCACCGGCTTTCGCAAGGGATTGCGAACGCTCGGCTACGCCCTGTCGTGACCGCTGTCGTAGCTCACCAGCTGGTTGCGGCCTTGACTTGCGCGATGACCTGGAGTGCCCTTGCCCACAGAGCTGGTCAGTGCGGGACTACTCGGGCTGGATTGTCGAAGGGGCCCTAGACGTAGACGGGACGCCCTGTCAACGGCAACCGAAATCTGACGAGCTCGGGCCGTTCTACCGCTTCAACCGTCCAGGCGAGCTATCCGGGAATGACCTGGCTGCAAGCGTCAGTGAGGGCGATACTGGACGATTGTTCGACAAGCAGATGGAGCTGGCATTCCTGGATGGATGGCTTGGTTCATATTCTCATGTCGAAGCAGGCAAGGCGCCGAGTTGCTGCATCAGGGAGAAAAGGTTCGCGACTCCCCAATGCTCGGTGATCTTTCCCTCACGTACGCGCATGACATCAACGGTTTCGAAGTGGATCAATCGGCCGGTTGGTGCCACGCCAAGGAATGGTCCCTCGTGTGTTCCATAATATGTCTTATAGGTCGTCACCAGGCTGCCGTCCGCGGCCTGCCAATGAATATCTGCATGAAAATCAGGGAAGGCGCCCCGTAAAGCATGGTATAACTTTCTTACGCCGTCCTTGTCCGGCGTTGTGTTTGGTTGGGGTGTATGGTCGAGGAAGTCGTCAGCGAAGAGCTCCTCGAAGAGATCGAAATTTCCACGACTTTGCACTTCTTCGGTATTTCGACGAACAACCGCCTTGGCGTCATCACTTAACCCCTCATTATCCATGGCGCCTCCAAGCGAATTCGATTTAATATTGTCGTAGTATAGCTCTGCCCAGGAAATGCGGTGGCGGGCGCGCGACTGCTTTGGTGCCGCGTGGATGAATCCCTACAAACTGATCATATCTCAGCAGCGCGCAAGCTACGGCCGTAACCCGCCCGACCCACAGCTCAAGAGCCGACGTCCTCCTCCCAACCGCATGCAGACATCGGCTTCCGCAACGTCGGTGGGCTGATCGTGCGACCCCTCCGTTGGCGAGCACGGAGGCACTACGGCGCCGACCCTGTGGGGTTCCAGAAGTCGACCCCCGCGCTCAGCAGCGGCTTTATGACACTCGTTCGTACTCGTTGATCGAGCCACCTAAAACCGGGTGACGCTTGATCCGTTCATAGCTGAGGTCTGCCACGGGGTGGCGTGGCTTTGGTGGGCGAAGTTCACGGGCGCGGTGGGGTCGTTGACCGTTGTAGTGCTGAACGTAATTTGTGAGCACCATACGCAAGTGCCGTTGATTGAACTCAGCGTGGAGCTCGACCCCGCAGCATTGGCTTCCGGCGGCCTTCGCCGAACTCGCCCTCGTTATCTGACCGGGGGCACCACGCCGATCAGCCGTACTCGCTCTCCGTCAACGCAACAATGCCCTGCGTTAGGGTCGGAGTGGGGCGAGGGGCTCTTCCGGTGGGGTGGCAGCGTGCCAGGCACGGAAGCGGGCGCTGGCTTGCTCACCTTCCGATCCGTGCAGGCGGACTGCGATGTCCTCCAGCATCGGCGCGCGGCCGTACAGCACCACGATGTCACCGACCTGCAGTTGGATGTCCTCACTCGGGGCGCCGATCCAGCTACCCTCGGCCCGCTCGACGCCGAGCACCGCCACCCCTTCCTGGGGCAGGTTGAGTTTGCCGAGGGGCCGGGAGGCGATCCAGTCGTCCTCGGCGACCGGCAGCTGAGCCACCCGCCACTGTCCGCGTAGGTGCAGCAAAGCGGCGTAGTCGCGCACGTCCAGGTTGGTGAACCGGCGCAGCGCTCGTTCGATGATGCGGCGCAGCGTCCGATCCACGACGCGGTTACGCAACAGCCACAGCAGCGCGGTGAGCGCGGCGACGATCACCGCGGCGCGCTGCAGCCCGCTGGCGGTGGAGTCGACACCGGCGAAGCTGATGATCAACGTGCCCAGCACCGAGACCGCGCCTACGCCGCTGACCAGCATGAGCGTCATCACGATTCGTCGGCGGGCGGGATGCCCGACGATGGCTTCGGCCTCCGAGGTGGTAAAACCCGTACTAGTGAATGCCGACCAAGCCTGGAACCGGGCATGGTCCCAGGACATGCCCGTCATGGTCAGCGCCACGGTAGCGACCCGGGTGACCAGTAGGCCAAGCGCGACAATAACGATGAGAAAGACGACGGCGCCCATGCGACACCCCTAATCGTCAGTGAACCGCTGCACCCACCGGAACACACTCACGGGATCCACCTCGACGCCACGCTCAACCAACAGTTCTTCCACGTCTCGGTAGACATCCCGTAGCGCAGGTACCAGCGAACCGCGATCGTGATCAGATCCGGAGGGAAGCGGAACGCCGCGAAGCTGGACCTCGATGATGCTGATACTCGACGAGAGCGACGACGCATCGACCAAGCGTGCCTG
>JALZDU010000366.1 GCA_030862405.1 Actinomycetota bacterium
GTCCTCACGGTTAGCAACTCGATGCTCGGTGGGGAGCTTGCTGTGTCACCGCATCTTGACGCAGGCTCCAACACGGGCGACCCAGGACGATCGCCCGTGGCACTAGAGGACATCGCGTCCACCGACTCAGCCTGCATAACTCTGCGGTGCGTAGAACCAGCCGAGGAGGACCCGTGCCGGACGGCAGGGACACGTATGACGTCGTGGTGCTCGGCGGTGGGCCGCCGGGGGAGAACGCGGCCGCGCGGGCTTACCGTGGCGGTCTATCCGCCGTGTTGGTCGAGAACCAGCTGGTCGGCGGCGAGTGCTCGTACTGGGCGTGTGTGCCGAGCAAGGCCTTGCTCCGGCCGGTCGAGCTGTTCGCTGGCGCCCGGCGCACCCCCGGGGTGGCCGAGGCGGTGACCGACGAGCTGGACAGCCGGGTGGCCTTCGTCCGGCGGGACCGGTTCGTAGGCAAGGACCCAGCCAAGCCCTTCGGGCACGACGACACCGGCCAAGTGTCCTGGCTGGATTCACACGGGATCGCCTTCGTCCGCGGACACGCCCGGCTCGCTGGCGAGAAGCGGGTCGCGGTGTCCACCTCCGACGGTGCGGTCCAGACGCTGGTTGCCCGGCACGCGGTGGTGCTGGCCACGGGTACGACCGCTACTGTGCCGCCGCTGCCTGGGCTGCGGGAGGCGCAGCCCTGGACGAGCCGGGAGGTCACCAACGCCGATGCGGCGCCGCGCCGCCTCGTCGTTCTTGGCGGCGGCGTGGTCGGTTGCGAGATGGCGCAGGCGATGCGTGGCCTCGGTAGTGAGGAGGTGACGATCGTCCACCGCGGGCAGCGGCTGTTGGAGCGCAATGAGCCGCTCGCCGGCGAGCTGTTGGCTACCGCCTTCACCGAGGCGGGGATCAGCGTGCTCACCGGCCGGTCGGTCACCGGGGTGCGGCGGGCGCAGCAGGGCGGTGAGGTCACCGTGGTCCTCGATGACGGCTACGAGTTGCTCGGCGAAGAGTTGCTGGTCGCGGTCGGTCGGACGCCGGACACTGCCGACCTGGGGCTGGAGACTGTTGGGCTGCAGCCCGGCGGATACGTCCAGGTCGACGACTCGATGCACGTGCTTGGTGGCTGGTTGTACGCCTGCGGCGACGTCACCGGGCGCAACCTGCTGACCCACATGGGGAAATACCAGGCGCGGGTGGCGGGTGACGTGATCGCGGCGCGAGCAGCCGGTAAAGCGGACGATCTACCCCGGCACCGCGCGCTGGCCGACGACGCCTGGGTGCCGCAGGTGGTGTTCACCGACCCGCAGGTGTGTGCAGTGGGGCTGACCGAGGACCGGGCGCGCGGGCGCGGCCTGCCGGTCCGGACGGTGGAATACGACCTCGGCAGGGTGGTCGGTGCGGCGCTGCTCAGCGAGAACTACACGGGGCGGGCCAAGCTCGTCGTCGACACCGACCGGCAGGTGGTCGTCGGTGCCACGTTCGTCGGGCCCGACGTCGCCGAGCTGCTGCACTCGGCGACCGTCGCGGTGGTCGGCGAGGTGCCGCTGGACCGGCTCTGGCACGCAGTCGCGTCCTATCCCACCGTCAGCGAGGTCTGGCTGCGGCTGCTGGAGGAGTACGGCCTCTAGGACCTCAGTACTCGCCGACGCGTGCGCGATCTCTCGATACTTGCTGTGCGCGCCTCGGTGACGCTGGACAAGGAGCTTGGGCAAGTTCCAGCAGTTCACCAACCAGCACACGGAGACCTTAGGTCTGCCCCATCACCAGGGGGCGAGAAAATTCCCATGGACCAGGACTACGGTCGCCGGGATCAGCTGTGCCACGAGCACCCAGATTATGGGTGCGGCGACGGCGGGGGCAGCATCGTCGTACGTGGCTAAGGCCGGTGCTCCAGCCGCCGATCGCCAGCTAGGCGTATGAACCTAGCTCGGTGTGGAGGTGTGACGTCGGCGGCGGCACATCGGACACCGGATCGACGGCTCGGGTTGCGGTCAGCCGCTCGATGACGTGATCGTCGAACTGGACGCCGAGGGGCCTCGGCTGCAACGGATGCCTGAGATCCGGGTTGAACGGGCGGCCAAGAAGGACCTGAAGCGGATCGGCCCCCGCTCGTGGACGCTGCAGACCAGGGCACGGTGGTGGTCAGGCCACCGTTACCGGGTGGGCGACTACGGCGCCGTAGAGGTAGCCCTGCTGGTTGAATGGCCAGCTGTCGGGTTGGGTGTTGCCCTGATCATCGGTGGCGCGAGTACGCAGGATGTGAAACCCCGGCGTGGCATCCCAGTCAAAGGACCACTGCATCCAGGCCGTGGGCTCGTTGATCCCCGCGAGCCGGGCCAGACGCCACGGCCCGTCGTCGACTCGGTATTCCACCTGGCGGATCCTGCCCGTAGCCGACCACGAGCGGCCGGAGACGGTCTGGTGGCCGCGTGTCAGGGCGGCTGGCCAGGGCAGCTCGAGGGCACTTTTCACCCCTAGGGTGGTCAGCACCGGTCCCTTGGCTGGGCCCTGGGGCCGGTAGCCCGGGCCCAGGAGTACATAGGAGGTGGTGTTCCACTCAGACAACAGCGGTTCCTCTGACACCTCCACCCGCCCCACCCACTTGACGTTGGCTGCCCCGACCCAGCCGGGCACGAGGGTCCGGACTGGCGCCCCGTGATCGGGTGGAAGATCTTCGCCGTTCATGCCATAGACCAGCAGGGTGTCCTCGGCCATCGCCTTGGCCAGCGGCAACGGCCGACGCACCATCAACTCGTCGAGCCCGACGGGCATGATGTCCCGGGCTGTTGGCTTGACCCCTGCCCGTTCGAGGACGGCGCCAAGAGGTACTCCGGTCCATTCCGCCACCCCAATCGCGCCCAGCCGCCACGGGCTTCCTTGGGCCTTGTGTCCCTGGGCCTCGCCGAAAAACACCCGCCCATTGCCGGCGCACTCGACGAAGCGGGTCACCGTGGTCTGCCCTAGCTTCACCAACTCGTCGTAGCCAAGATCAAGGGAACGTGCGACACCGCTTCCCTGCACCCGCAGCCGCCAGCCACCTCGATCAATTCGAACCGTCTGGGTGTGATTGCGGATGAAAAACAAATCGTTCGGCGTGGTGTAGCCCTGTCCCCGCATCTGTTCCCAGCGCATCTCGGCGTTGGTCTTGTGGATGATGAACTTGTCCTCGGAAACGGGCTTTACCCATGGCGCCGGGGCTCCGGACGCACCAGTCGTGGGGGTGCTGTTGGCCGGTTCCATCCGACGCTCCCCACCACTCCAGCCGCATCCGGCCAGGACGCTGCCGGCACCGGCGAGACCGATCAGTCCAAGGATCCGTCGCCGCCCGATGTCACGCTGCCGGGCCAGCCTCCAGACACGCTCCTCGAAGCGCTCGCGGTCGTAGTCGCCCTCGTTCAGTTGACCTTGCTGCATGTCCAATCACCTCGCTGAAACTGGCTGAATACCTGCCAGCTCACTGCCCATCGGGGCATGAGGCCATTCCTAATCCGTGATTATGACGAGGTGAAACGACCAGAAGGATGGACTTCCCTGATCCGGCAGTGGGCTCGTGACCGCAAGCGCGGTCTAAGTCGTCGGTAGCGGCCGGCAAGAGATAGGGACTCGCACACCAGAAAACGTGATTGCCCAGGCCAGCAACCTGGGCAGTCAACGGTGGAGGTACTGGCCGCCTACTCGCACTCCGCAAGCCACTGACCTGCAGCTTCGCGCGAGGCACTCACCGGACCCCGACCTACTCCAGAGTCGAGCGCCCGATGCCCGTGGCACTTACGCGAGCGCCTCAACGAGGGCAACATCGCCGACCTCATCACCGCCACTGCCAAGGCGCCACCGCCGCCTCCCTCGCCGCTGCCCACAGCTTGAGCCTCAAGAGCGTCAAACGCCTCCTACACAGCCGCCGGTGCTCACCGGACGCGCTGGAAGGCTTGCGCTTGAGTGGGTCCGATTGCGCCGCGGCTAACGAGCTCACCGGGCCGGCGGCGAGCCGAGTGCATGCGTCGCGAGCAGCATCGTGGCTGTGATGGGCCGACGTCGATGAATAGGCCAGTGCTCGTCGGGGGCGAACCCGTATTCGGCGGCGAGCGTTAATCGATACAGATCGTTATGGTCGCCGCGGAACGTTGGATCATGCCGGGGAAACCATCCGCAACACGCGCAGCGTTGGCGGGTCGGTCGTGGCGACGACGTGGTGCAGGTGATGGCTACCAGCGCTCAGCGCAAAGCGGGCGGGGTCGAGCACGGCCTCGAGTTGCGTGCTGTCCCTGGCTTGTCGGTCATGGCGCACACGACCCGGTCCGGATGGCGCGGAGCACGGGGGTCGCGCGACCGACGTCGGTCATC
>JALZDU010000405.1 GCA_030862405.1 Actinomycetota bacterium
TGTTGGGATCGACCGGGCTGTTGGCATCGACCGGGCTGTTGGCATCAGCTGGGCTGTTGGCATCAGCTGGATTGTTGGGATTGACCGGGTTACTGGGGTCATAGCACTGCCCGTTGGTGCCCCGCAGCTGAGGTGGTGGACACGGGTCAGTCGGGTAGTAGCATCGACCGTTGCCCGCTAGATACTGACCAGGTGGGCAGTACGTGTTCGGCCGGCATCGTCGACCGTCGAAATATTCGTCACGGGCGCAACGAGGATCACGATCACGGTCGATGATGATGATGATCTTTATGGGCGCAAAATCTGTCCATGGCCTTCCGGAATACGCTGGAGGTGCTTTCAACTGCGCCATGGGTGTCAATGGGTTGCCACATGCGCAACGAACTCTGTAAACGCCGTTCTTATCGATCAGGACCGCGGTCCTCTTCTGAAGCACTGACTGTACAGCGATCGCTTTGCCGTTTTCGAACTGATGATTCGTGACACGTAGGTCGTCAGGGAGAAGTTCCGGAGTCAGCTCCCGGATGTACGCTGGTATTTGCTCTAGTGAAATCCGCTTTCCCCCGCTCCAGGTGAGTGAAGGATCGGAATTTAATGCTTGAATCCACGCCGATGCCTCGGGGCGGTGTGCCATCAGGTAGGCGATAAGTCTCTCAGGATCACAAGTCGCCTGATTATCTGTTCCCGCAGAATCAGGGACGGTCCGCTTTGTGGCTCCACTCCCCGCCTTCAGCTTATCCGCAGCCAAGGGTACAAATGGCTTAAGGCCAGGACTTTCAGCCGCCTCCAAGTACACGGTCTTATTGTCAGCTTGCTCACTCTGATATTGGCGTACCACCACCACAGCCAAGAGTCCTGTGGCCAACACCGTGACAACTAGGAGGGAGACCAGAATCCGATTCGACCGCAGCCACCGAACGTTCATTAGCGGCTCCTCACCAACACGATGGGCCCGAGATCAGATGAGTCACACGCCGCGAGCGCAACTCGAGTAACGATCAAACCGATCCACCACATCACGAGGCTTGATCGTCGTGCCGGGCGGACTCGTGGCAGTCGCCCAATCCATCTGTTCCGCCTACAGCAGGTCAGCAACCGATCACCGATGCTGAGTCCCCTGCCGGCGCCGGATCCGTCACGGCGCCAAGGCTTGTAATTCGGTAAAACCGCGGCGGCGAGGAGTTTGACTGATACTGCCCGGGGCATGGACGCCACCTCACTCCCCCAACATCGACGGCGATACGGGTCACGACCGCTACACTGTGTAGCCCAGTCAGTGACACGACTGATACGGCCAGCTACGTGGACTGTCGCCCGCCTCCGGGAGAAGGTTACGCGCAGCTAAATAAATGGTTAAAGTTCGGCCGAATGGGGTAGCGTCCCTACGCGTTGGGCTAGTGACTCAGATCTGCTATCCCGCCGTCATTGTTACCCAACGAGGGGGCGCTCCTCCGGAAGTTCGTAGCGACGTCCGCGTTCGCGTAGGGGAGCGCAGAGGCCAGTGTGATGGGACCAAGTCTGCCCAGGAACATTAGCGCGGTCAGCACCAGCTGCCCGGGCGCGGAGAGGTCGTCGGTGATCCCGGTCGACAGCCCGACTGTGCCGAAGGCGGACACGGTCTCGAACAGGACCGCGTCGAGCCCGAACGGGCTGATGGCCAGCAGGGTCACCGTGGACACCATGACCAGCCCGGCGCGGCCACCGCGACAGTGAGTGCCTGGCGCTGCACCGAGGCGGGCAGTCGGCGGCCGAGCACGTGCACGGTGGGTTCATCGCGGACCTCAGCGAACGGCACTGTTGCATTGAGGCGAAGGGCGTCCTCGCCCTGCACCAAAGCAGCGAGGCAGATCCCTGATGCACCTCGGAGAACCGTAACAACCGAAACCCAAAGATGATCCCGACAAAGGCCACGAGCGCTGAGATGTTATTGATGACCGGCAGCGGCGAGAGACGATACCGATGATCTCGAGGATCAGTGCGCTCCAAGCCAGGCCAACAAACCTCGGTCGGTTGTCGGTGGGGGTGGTGGTTATGTGGCTCTACGCGACTAAGCGTGGTAGCCGGCCTCTGATCGGGGTGGCGCGGACAGTGTTCCAGCCGACGCTGCAGTGTAACAGCAGGCGAAGGCGGTAGTTGTCGAAGTGCGAAATCCGTGACCGATTAACCGGCCCTCGTGTCTGGGTCAATTTCGTCGGGATACTTGGGTTTCATTGCGCAGCCGATCGAGGTGGCGTTGCAGGCTGGTGATGACGCGAGCGTGCCGAGCGACTTCGCTGTCCCAGCCGCGGGCTTGGGCGTCCTCGCGCAGCGCGAGGGCGTCGGTGAGCTGGGCGTGAAGCTGTGGGAGGAATTCCGTGCTGGTGGTGAAGTTGTCGCACTGCTCACAGATGTTGGCATAGGGACACGCATCGGCGGTTAGGTACCGGGGAGCAGTAGCCGTGCGCGACGCGGGTCTTGAGTATTTCGGTGTGTAACCACTGAATCCGGTCGGGACCACGGGGCGGTCGGCGACGATCAGTGGCAGCTGTTGGCGCGAGCGGACCTTGGCCATCGCGGTGTCGTAGGCGCTGCGGATGGTGGGGCTGGCCAGGCTGGTGTAGCGCAGTGTCATCTCCGGGGTGACGTGGCCAAGCAGCGCCATCAGGGCTTGCATGCTCATCCCGGCGTTGACCAGTTGGGTGGCGTAGGTGGCGCAGTTGGTGCGGTGTGATCCGCAGCGGGTGGGCGTCGCGGCCGCGCAGGCCTGCGGTCTGGGCGGCAACTTCGAGGCCGCGGCGGATCCGGCTGGTGCCGATGCGGGCGCCGCGCAGGGTGAACAGGAAGTCAGTGGGCCGGCCATCGCGGGGGTGCGGCAGGCTGCGTTGGCCGCCGCGTTGGGACATCCATCCGTCAAGTGCGGCCAGGGTCTGCTTGTCGAGCGGGAACGACCCGTTCGGTGGCGAGCTTGCCGAGCGGGACCTTGAGCCAGGTGCCGTGTCCGGGCAGGTCCCAGAGGCAGTCCAGTTCGAGGTCGAGTAGCTCGACCAGCCGCAGCCCGGCGCCGCGGAGCAGGGTGATGCCGGCCCGTGCGGCCGGGTCGTCGAGCTCGGCGACGGCGGCGATCAGCGTGGTGTCGACGTCGGGTGGCAGCGCGCGGGGCAATGCTGCGGGCAGCCGGGGGATGTCGCTGCGGTGCAGCAGCAGCCGGGTGGGGCGTTCAGCCCAGCCCCAGGCGGTGAGATCGTCGAAGAAGCACCGCAGGTCGGTGATGGTGCGGGCGTGATGGGTGATCGAGATCGGCCGGTTCTGCCCGGCCATGCGGCCGCGGCAGCGACGGGAGGCGTTGAATGTGCAAAAGGCCTCGAGGTGAGCGCGGGTGAGCGACCGCAGGCTCGTCACATTGGGATGCGTCTCGGCGAGCCAGTTGGCGAGCACGGTCAGGCTGGCGGCACGCGAGGTCACCGTCGCTGGGCGCAGCGTGGCCGCGATCGTGGTCAGGTAGTGGGCCCCGCGCGGTGGATCTCCGGCTGGGTGATTCTGTCGGCGCGCTGCTCGGGAGACTGCAGCCGGATGTGGGGATGCACTGGCGGGTCCTCGACCAGCCCGAGCTGGTAGCACAGTGCGCGCAGCCCGCGGTGCTGGGTCAGCCAGTGCTGGCGATGGATCCCGGTCGGCATCGTCGACATGCTGATCGTGTCCTCGACCGCATCCAAATCCTCCGCCGTCACGCATTCGAGGGTGACCGCCCGGGTCAGGCCGACCAGCGGGAGCGCGTTGTCGGTGATCCGCGTCCGCCACTCACCGCACCAGTCGAACCCGGCGGCGGCCTGATGGACGCGACGCATGTCGGCCGGGTGCAACCGGGCCCACAGACTGAAGTGTCCGCCCTTCTGCTGCCGGCCAGCAGATCCAGCTCCGGAATCAGCCGGCCGGTGGAAACAGCAGGACAGAAACGGCCACGCCTGCAGCCTGCGAGCCTCCGCGACCCGGTCGGCGATGGGTCGGGTCACCCACAATTGCGAGGCCGGGGTGGGCTGCCAGTAGCTGCTCGGCGCCGCGCCGGCGCAGGTACTTCGCCTGGCCGCGGCAGGTCTCATGATCTACGGGACACGCCTGGGGCTACAACCACCATCGAAGATGCGGACCACGCCGTGATGGGTTAGAGATCCCGAAGCCGGGTAATCACTCTTCGTAAAGGTGGCGCTACGCGGCGTACTGGTTGGCAGCGGTCCGCTGGAGCGTCAGCAGACGAACTTACGGAAGATGGAGGGCAAGTCGATGCGTATCCTCAATCGCGTGATCGTCGCGGGCGCGCTGGTCGTGCCGGTGGGGCTGGGTGTCTCCGGTATCGCTGTGGCCAACGTCCCGGCGGACAGCTCGGTGCTGCCGACCCAAATCGCGGCGTCCGAAGACGACCACTCGGACGCCTGTAAGAAGGGCGGCGGGCTCCTCGGGCTCTTGAGTAAGAGTAAGGGCAGCTGTAACGGCGACGAAGGCGGAGGAGACGGCGGGAAGGACGCCAGCGGTCTGCTGGGCTGATCACCCTCTGCTGACAGGTCCCGGATCCCGCACCAAGATCCGGGACCTGTCACGCGTTGGGTCCCCATGCGCCGGCTCGGGTCTGTTGCGTTAACGGGAGACAAGACAAGCACGACGCTGTAGAAGCCCTGTTCAGATGACGCGGGCGAGTTGAGTAACGACTGCCGGGAGCCGATGCTGTGGATCGGTATCGAGGTCGAGTTCGTAGTGGCCGCGGCGCAGACACCGCACGTGTGGTAGAAGTCAAGTCGCGATCTTGATGCCGGATGGGAAGGCCTTGGCTTCGTCGTGGCTGATCCCTTTTTGGAGGCAGTGGTACAAGATTCCGAAAAATCGGTTGCGAGGTGGCGAGCGGCGGCGCTGTAGGTGTCGCCGCGCTGACGGCGCCGGTCGTAGTGGGGCAGGCTCCGGGCGAGTGGACGAGCAGGGGGAGCGCCCAGAGAGGGTCTGTTGCGTCGGTGAAGACCAAGATCAGACAGGCTTGGTCGATGCGTCGTCGATGTCGTCAGCGCCAGCATCAAGGTCCAGCTTCGCGGGGTTTCGCTTCCCTCCGGATGTGACGCTCGCGGTTCGCTGAAACCTGCGCTACGGGCTCTCCTTCCGAGACGTGGAAGAACTGCTGGCTGAGCGTGGCGTCACCGTCGATCACGTGAGCGTGTACCGGTGGGTATGGCATGCTCAGCCCCGTTGCCTACGAGCGCGCCCGCGCACAGGCCAACGCTGACCGCAAAGCGGCCTGACCAGCACCGCATTCACCGCTGCGAGGACACACCACCACGGAGACAGCTTCGCCGCCGCTGATCTGTTTCCCGCGCCGCGCAGGCTACGGGGCCGCCCCTCCGGCCTCAAGGGTGCTTCACATCGGGCTTCGCCGACGACCTACGACCGCCCTTGACCCCGGAGACTCTGCGGCCCCTGGGCAAGCGACAACGCGGGCAGGCCACAGGGCCTGCCGCCCGGCGCACGGCGCTCACAAGATCCCACTATCGGAAATCTTTACGGTTCCAGGGGATTGCCACCGCAACTCCGGTGCCGGCTTGGGCCATTGAGGTCATTCCGCGCAGGCGGTACGTCTCAGCCGGTATCAGGTCCCGGGACTGCTGCCTCCTCTGGCGTGCAGATTGCATTTCCACCCGGCACGACAAGACCACGGCATTGGAGGGTCCATGGCCATCGATGAGAGTTACCAGGCAAGAGCGAGCGCCCAGCGCGCGGAGCTGCTTGCGGCGACCACGTCGCCGTACACGATCGACGTCCGATTCCTCGGCGGGCTGACCGAGATCCAGAAGGC
>JALZDU010000424.1 GCA_030862405.1 Actinomycetota bacterium
GGCTACACCTCTGAGGGCGGGCCGAATTCGTCGGAGCTGCGCAGCGCCGACGTCGACCTGATCGCCGAGTCCGACTGCGCCGCCACCTACCGCCAGTTCGACTCGGCGGAAATGCTCTGTGCCGGGCAGCCCCGGGGTGGGGCCGACGCCTGCTACGGCGACTCTGGCGGTCCGCTTGTCGTCGGCGACCGGCTGATCGGCGTCACCTCGTGGGGCAGTGGCTGCGGCCGCGCGGACCGGCCCGGCGTGTACACCCGGGTGGTCTCTTACGCGGCAGAGATCAACGCGCAGCTGTAGATCTGATCTGCCCCTTCGCTGTGCCACTTCTGGTAGGCAGGACTCGTGGACCAGATGATGCTGCACCGCAGGCTAGCCGCTGACCTGTCGACCGCGATGATCTACGCTTTGCTGCGGTTGCGGGTAGAGGTGTTCATCGTTGAGCAACGCTGTCCCTATCAGGATCTGGACGGCCATGACCTGGACCAGACAACGCGGCACTACTGGCTCGCCCCCTACGGCGCCATCGAGGACGCCCAGGCCACGCTGCGACTGCTGGAGCCCACCGAGGGCCAGTTCAGGATCGGCCGGATCTGCGCAGCCCAGCCCGCTCGGGCCCACGGCGGAGTCCGGCGGCTGGTCGAGGCCGCGCTGGCCGAAGTGGGTGATGCCCCCTGCTGGCTCGACGCGCAGGCCGACTCGATCGATCTCTACACCGAGTTCGGCTTCGTGGTGGACGGGGCAGAGTTCCCTGAGGAGGGGATCCCCCACGTGCCGATGCGCCGCACGGGATCGACGAGGGACCACTGACGATGAGCGCTGCCCGGTACCCGTTCTCGGCGATTGTCGGGCACGACGATCTCCGGCTGGCGTTGCTGCTGACTGCGGTGCATCCAGGGATCGGTGGTGTCCTGGTCCGTGGCGAGAAGGGCACCGCGAAATCGACGGTGGTGCGGGCGCTGGCCGCGTTACTGCCCCCGGTGACCGCGGTACCGGGATGCCGCTTCGGTTGCGATCCGGTGGCCCCAGATCTGGGCTGCCCCGATGGGCCACATGCTGCCTCAGCGGGGCACAGCGCCCGTCCCGCCCGGCTGGTCGAGCTGCCCGTCGGTGCTACCGAGGACCGGCTGGTGGGTTCGCTGGACCTGCAGCGGGCCCTGACCGAGGGCGTCTCGGTTTACCAGCCCGGGTTACTCGCCGCAGCGCATCGCGGCGTGCTCTACGTCGACGAGGTCAATCTGCTTTCTGACCATCTCGTCGACGTGCTGCTCGACGCTGCCGCGATGGGTCGCTCGCACGTGGAGCGCGATGGCGTGTCGGTCTCGCATGCGGCGTCGTTCCTGCTGGTCGGCACGATGAACCCAGAAGAGGGCGAGCTGCGCCCGCAGCTGCTGGATCGCTTCGGTCTGACCGTGGAGGTAGCCGCTTCCCGGGATATCGGGACGCGGGCCGAGGTGATCCGCCGCCGGTTGTGCTACGAGGCGGATCCGGCCGGCTTCGCGGCTGGTTGGCGTGGTGAGGACGTCGCGCTGGCGCAGCGGATCGCGGTGGCCCGGTCCGTGTTGCCTGGCGTGACACTGCCGGATGGCGAGTTACGCCGGATCGCGTCGGTGTGTGCCGCGTTCGAAGTGGACGGCATGCGCGCTGATCTAGTCCTTGCTCGCACCGCTCTGGCGAACGCTGCCTGGCGGGGAGCCGACGTGGTCGGTGAGGACGACGTCCGGATCGCCGCTCGGTTGGCGTTGCCGCACCGCTGCCGCCGAGACCCCTTCGACCAACCCGGTCTGGACAACGAGCAGCTCGAAGACGCCCTGCAGGATGCGGACCGCCCCCCAGAAGGCCCCCCCAATGGCCCCGGCGGAGGTAGCGCCAGTCCCGACATGGAGACATATCGGGGCGACTCGCCAGCGGATAACCCCGATATGTCTCCATGCCGGGCCACTAGCTCCGGTGCGACGGTCGATCGGCCGATGCCGGCACCGACGGCACCTTTTCGGGCCCGGCTGCTGGCGCTGCCCGGTTTGGGGGCTGGTGCTCCTGGTCGGCGGTCCCGGGCGCGGACCAACATCGGACGTACCATGCGGCCATCCACCATCTACGGCAGCGGGCTGCACTTGCTGGGCACGGTAGCCGCCGCCGCCCCGCACCAGCACTCCCGCGGTCGCCGCGGCCGGGGGTTGGTGGTGCACCCGGCGGACATCCGCCGCGCGGTACGTGAGGGGCGGGAATCCAACCTCGTGCTGTTCGCCGTTGATGCTTCCGGCTCGATGGCTGCGCGGGCCCGGATGTCCGCGGTAAGTGGCGCCGTGCTGTCCCTGCTGCGCGACGCCTACCAGCGCCGGGACAAGGTTGGCCTGATCAGCTTCCGGGGCACCCAGGCGCAGGTGGTGTTGCCACCGACGTCGGCGGTGGATGCCGCCGCCGCCCGGTTGCGAGCACTGCGCACCGGTGGGCGGACCCCGCTGGCGGACGGTTTACTTCGTTCGGCACGGGTACTCGCCGCGGAGCGGCTGCGCGATCCCACCCGGCGGCCCCTGCTCGTGGTCCTCACCGACGGGCGGGCCACCCACGGTGGGATGGATGCGGCGCTCGCCGCGGCCGGCCTGCTGCGCCGCGACGGCGTGGCATCCATCGTGGTCGACTGCGAATCCGGACCGGTCCGGCTCGGGCTGGCCGACCGGCTCGCGATCGCGATGGGCGGCGGGTGCGTGCGCTTGGAAGAGCTGTCCGCCGATGCGGTCGCTGGCCTGGTCCGGGCCGCCAGATCTGTTGCCTAGCCGGTGGGTCCCGCGGTAAGGAGGTCACCGTGCCCCAGGGCGTACCGGTCAACGTGCCCGACGACGGGTTGAGCACCAGGCAGCGCCGTCACCGGCCGTTGCTGATCGTCCACACCGGACAGATGAAGGGTAAGTCCACGGCTGCCTTCGGTCTGGCCTTGCGGGGTTGGAACGCAGGCTGGTCGATCGGCGTGTTCCAGTTCGTCAAGTCGGCGAAGTGGAAGGTGGGGGAGGAGGCCGCGTTCCGGGCGCTCGATGAGGTGCACCGGCGGACCGGTCAGGGCGGGCCGGTCGAGTGGCACAAGATGGGGGAGGGCTGGTCCTGGGCACGCAAGCAGGGCACGCCGCAAGACCACGCCGCCGCGGCAGCGCAGGGCTGGACGGAGATCTCCCACCGGCTGGCCGCGCAGGTCCATGATCTGTACGTGCTTGACGAGTTCAGCTACCCGCTGCGCTGGGGCTGGGTGAACACCGACGAGGTGCTGGCCACGCTGGCGGCCCGGCCTGGCAGGCAGCATGTCGTGATCACCGGCCGGTGTGCCCCGCCCGCGTTGCTCGAGGCTGCCGACCTGGCGGTGGAGATGACCAAGATCAAGCACCCCATGGATGCCGGGCAGAAGGGCCAGCGTGGGATTGAGTGGTAGCCGTGTGTTGCTGGTTGCCGCGCCGGCATCGGGCAGCGGCAAGACCACGGTGGCCACCGGGTTGATGGCCGCGCTGCGGCGGCGGGGCACCACGGTTGCGGGGTTCAAGGTCGGTCCGGACTACATCGATCCGGGGTACCACGCGCTGGCCACCGGGCGACCCGGCCGCAACCTCGACCCGGTGCTCGTCGGCGAGCACCGGATCGCGCCACTGGCCGCGTACGGGGCGGCCGGGGCGCAGGTCACGATCGTGGAAGGCGTGATGGGCCTGTTCGACGGCCGCACCGGGACACCAGGCCACGGCTCCACAGCCGAGGTTGCCGCGCTACTGCCGGCCCCGGTACTGATGGTCGTCGACGTGCGTGGTCAGGGCCGCAGCCTTGCCGCGCTGCTGCACGGCTTCCGATCCTTCGACCCGGAGGTGCGGATCACCGGGGTGGTGCTCAACCAGGTCGGCTCAGCCCGCCACGAGCAGGTCTGCCGGGACGCGTGCGCCGAGGTGGGTTTGCCGGTGCTCGGTGCGCTGCGTCGGGATGATGCGCTGGCAATGCCGTCGCGGCATCTGGGTCTAGTCACCGCAGCAGAGCACGCCGCTGCGGCGCGGGTGGTGCAGCGCTGGGCCGACGCGGTCGCCGCGCAGGTCGACCTGGATGCGGTGCTGTCGCTGGCGGCTACCTTGCCAACGCGCCTGCGGTGGGATCCGGCTGCGGAGCTCGTTGCGGTGGCAGGGGAGCCGGTCGTCGCGGTGGCGGCCGGGCCGGCGTTCACCTTCGGCTATCCCGAGCATGCCGAGCTGCTCGCCGCAGCCGGAGCCGCAGTCGCGCCCTTCGACCCGCTGCACGAGCCGCTACCGCCGGGTACGGCCGGCCTGGTGTTACCAGGCGGGTTCCCGGAGTGCCACGCCGAGGCGCTGTCGGCCAATGTGGCGCTGCGAGCCGAGGTCGCCGAACTGGCCAGCCGCGGGGCACCGGTGCATGCCGAATGCGGCGGGCTGCTGTACCTGTGCCACTCGGTGGACGGCGCCCCGATGTGTGGGGTGCTCGATGCCGAGGCGACGATGACCGACCGGCTGGTGTTGGGTTACCGCGACGCGGTGGCGCTGCGCGAATCGGTGCTGCACCCGGTGGGCGCCAGGGTCAGCGGTCATGAGTTCCACCGCACCATCGTCACGCCCCGCGCAGCCGCGCCTGCCTGGGCCTGGTGGGGCGCGGCGCCCGAGGGCTACGTGCAGGGCGGCGTGCATGCGTCATTCCTCCACACCCACCCGGTAGCGCATCCAGCAGCGGTGGCACGCTTCGTGGTGAGCTGCGTGGAAGGGAGATCGTGACGCCGGAGTTGGTCGGGATCGGGGTGGGGCCGGGAGATCCGGACCTGCTGACCGTCGCCGCGGTGCGCGAGTTCACAGCCGCCGGGCGGGTGTTTGTTCCGGTGCTGGCCTCCGACGTGGCGGGGCGGGCCGAGGCCGTCGTGCGGGCGCATCTGACCCACGATCGCCTGGAGCGGCTGGTGTTCGCGCTCAACGACGACGTCACCGGGTCGCAACGGCGACGCCACCAGCTGTGGGATGCCGCCGCCACGCGGGTGGTGCACTACCTACGTGAGCACGGCGGCACCGCGGTGTTCGCCACCCTTGGCGACCCTTCGGTGTATTCCACATTCGGGTACCTCGCGCGGACGGTGCGAGAACTGTTGCCTGGGGTCCGGATCCGCACCATCCCGGGCATCACGGCGATGCAGGCCGCCGCCAGCGCGGTGGGTGTGACTCTGGTGGAAGGGATCGAATCGCTCACCCTGGTCTCGCTGTCCCGCGGTCTCAGAACTCTCGACGAGGCGCTGGACGCCGCATCGCGGCGCAACAGCACGGTGGTCGCGTACAAGGGCGGTAGCCGGCTGGTGCAGGTGCGAGAGTGGGTCGAGTCTGCCGGTGCGCTCGACCGCGCCTGGTGCGCTGAGCACCTCGGCACTCCCGACGAGCGGATCACCCGGTTACGGGAGACCGACACCGCGGCCTACCTCTCGACGATCGTGGTCCTGCCGCCTCGCAACGGCCGGGGAGCGCAGCTGTGACCGCCGACGCACTCTTCTACGCGGAGGCGGCATGAGCACGGGGCCACCGCTGCGCGAGCCGGATCTCCCGCGCACCGCGAAGCAGCGTCCGCACGCGCTGCGTACCGGCTTCAGCACCGGTGCCTGCTCGGCGGCTGCGGCCAAGGCCGCGGTGGCGGCGTTGAGCGGCACCCGGCTGTCCACGGTGACCATCGGCTTCCCGTCAGGGGACCGGCACACCTTCACCGTCCACTCGTTGCGGTGTTCCCAGGCCACCGCCACCGCCGTAGTGATCAAGGATGCCGGTGACGATCCCGACGTCACCCACGGTGCGCACCTGACGGTGACGGTGACCTGGCGTAGCGACGGCGAGGTCGTGCTGCACGGTGGCGAGGGGGTGGGAGTGGTCACTCAGGCCGGGCTGGGATTGCCGGTCGGGCAGCCCGCGATCAACCCGGTACCCCGGCAAATGATCATCGAAGCCGTGTGGGAGGCGTCTGGCGGGCGAGGTGTCGATGTGACGATCAGCGTGCCCGACGGCGAACGGATGGCCCGCAAAACCACGAACCGCCGGCTGGGCATCGAGGGCGGGATTTCTATCCTGGGCACCACCGGGATCGTCCGCCCGTTCTCCACTGCCTCCTGGCGGGCCTCGGTCGAGCAGGCGGTGGCGGTGATGGCTGCCCAAAACGTGCCGACGCTGGTGCTGGCCACCGGCGGGCGCACCGAGCGCGGCGCGATGCGGCTGCTGCCGCACCTGCCTCCGGTGGCGTTCGTTGAGGTTGGCGACTTCACCGGGGCGGCGCTGCGCCGTGCAGTGCAGCATGGCCTGTCTGAGGTGGTGTTCGTCGGCATGATCGGTAAGCTGACCAAGCTGGCCTCTGGGGTCCTGATGACCCACTACACGAAGTCCAGGGTGGATACCGGCCTGCTGGCGGAGATCACTGCTGAGCACGGGGGTGCCCCGGACGACATCGCGGAGATCCGCAGCGCCCCGACCGCACGGCGGGCCTATGAGATCTGGGAGGGCGGCGGGCTCTTGCGGGCGTGCGGGGATGACGTCTGCGCCCGGGTGGCCGACACCCTGCGCCGGTTCAGTGCCGAAGTCGGGCGGCCGCTGGCGTCTCGAGCAGCGATGGTGGACTTCACCGGGCTGCGGGTGGTCGCCGCTACCGAGGCCCAGTGGGTGACGTGACAGCGGGTCGTGTGACAGTGGGTGCGATGAGTGTCACGGTGGTCGGGCTGGACGGTGTCGCGCTGCCGCCCGGCGCGGCGCAAGCGCTGGCCGGTGCGCAAGTGGTGGTTGGCGCGCCACACCAGCTCGCCGCCGTGCCGGTGCCCGCAGGTGCTGCCGTGCTCGGTCCCGCGGAGCTGGACGAGTTGCCGACCAACTCCTCCACGGTGGTGTTGGCCAGCGGTGATCCAGGTTTTTTCGGCATCGTGCGGTCGTTGCGCAAGCGGGGTCTGCGACCGGAGGTGCTGCCGGCGCGGTCCAGCGTCGCGCGGGCGTTCGCACTGCTGGGCCGCTCCTGGGACGACGTTGCCGTGGTCTCGGCGCACGGCAGGTCCCTGCGGTGCGCGCTCAACATCTGCCGGGCGCACCCCGCGGTCGCGGTGCTCACCGCACCGGGAGCGGGGGCCTCCGAAATCGTCGCTGGGTTGGGCGGCTGGCACCGCAGTGTCCTGGTCGCCGAAGACCTCGGTGGTCCCGATGAGCGGGTGCGACGCTTCGACGGCGGTCAGGTCCGCGATCCGCATGTGGTGCTGTGCCTGGCCGACGAGCATGCGGTACCTGCTCGGGGCTGGATCGCCGGCGGTGAACCGGTTCCCCCTGCGACCGGATGGGCCTTGGACGAGACGGAATTCTCCCACCGCGATGGGATGATCACGAAGTCGGAGATCCGGGCGCTGGCCTTGGCGCGGCTTGCTCCCGGGCCGGGCCGTTTGGTGTGGGATCTGGGAGCCGGGTCAGGTTCGGTCGGGGTGGAATGTGCCCGGCTCGGTGCCGCCGTAGTCGCCGTCGAGCGGGATCCCGCGCAATGCGCCCGGCTGATGGCCAACGCGAGCGCGCACCAGGTGAACGTTCGGGTGATCGAGGGGGAGGCACCCGCAGCGCTGGCGGGACTGCCCGAACCCGACGCGGTGTTCGTCGGTGGCGGCGGGGCCACGGTGGTGCGGGCCGCGGCGCAGGTATCGCCGCGGGTCGTGGTGGTGCTGGCCGCGCTGGACCGGGTGGCGCCGAGCCGCGTGGCGTTGCGGGAAGCGGGCCATCAGGTCGACGGTGTCCAGCTGGCGGCGTCGCGGCTTGCGGAGCTGCCCGGGGGGTCGGTGCGGTTGTCCGCGACCAACCCGGTGGTGTTGCTGTGGGGTTGGAAATGAGTCTGGTCGTCGGGGTCGGATCGTCCCGCGGGGTGCGCGCAGCAGCGGTGTGGTCGGCGCTTTGGTGCGCTGTACCTGATCTCACGGCGATCACCGCGTTCGCCACCGTCGACCGGCGCCGCGACGAGCCTGGGCTGCTTGCCGTGGTCGGGGAGCACGGTGCGCCGCTGCGCTGTTACCCCGCGGTCGAGCTCGACGCGGTCGACGTGCCGCATCCCAGCGCATCGGTCCGCGGCCACGTCGGCACCCGCAGCGTCGCCGAGGCTGCCGCGCTGCTCGCGGCCCGGGACCTGGGTGGCGGATCGTTGATCGTGCCCAAGCTGCGTGGCGAGCATGTCACCGTCGCCGTGGCGGTTCTGAAACCGCTCTCGATCAGCTCGGCCTGTACCGCCTGTGGAGCGTGCCTGCGCACCTGCCCGGAAGGTGCACTGCGCCCAGCTCCACTACGCCCGGTGATCGTCGCGGTGCGCTGCACCTCATGCGGTGAATGCGTGGAAATCTGCCCCACCGATGCGATCACGCTGCGAAACGAGCCCGCCGGCTAACCG
>JALZDU010000434.1 GCA_030862405.1 Actinomycetota bacterium
GCTCGACGCCGGTGGGTTGGTCGCCCTGCCAGGCTTGGTCGACCTGCATGCGCACCTCCGTGAGCCCGGCCGGGAGGACGCCGAGACCATCGCCACCGGCTCAGCGGCTGCGGCGCTGGGCGGCTACACCGCTGTGTTCGCGATGGCCAACACCGATCCGGTGGCCGATACCGCTGTGGTGGTCGAGTATGTGCACCGGCGCGGCCGTGAAGTCGGGTTGGTCGATGTGCACCCCGTCGGCGCGGTCACCGCCGGACTGCGGGGTGAGCGGCTCGCCGAGCTGGGGGCGATGGCCGCGTCTGCTGCCGCGGTGCGGATGTTCTCCGACGACGGCTTGTGCGTGCACGACTCACTGCTGATGCGCCGAGCCCTGGAATACACCCGCGGCTTGGGTGGGGTGGTCGCTCAACACGCCGAGGATCCCCGGCTCACCGCAGGCGCCCAGGCGCACGAGGGCCAGATCGCCGCCCAGCTGGGACTGGCCGGCTGGCCCGCCGCTGCGGAGGAGTCCATCGTGGCGCGGGACTGCCTGCTCGCTCGCGACGCCGCGGCACCGCTGCATGTCTGCCACGTGTCCACCGCGGGAACGGTGGCAATGCTGCGCTGGGCCAAGGAGCGTGGGATCCGGGTGTCCGCCGAGGTCACCCCGCACCACCTGATGCTCACCGATGAGCGTCTGGCCGGCTACGACCCGGTCAACAAGGTCAACCCGCCGCTGCGCACCGCTGCTGACACCGAAGCGCTGCGCAGCGCCCTGGCCGAGGGGATCGTGGACTGCGTGGCCACCGACCATGCCCCGCACGCAGCGCAGGACAAGGACTGCGAATGGTCCGCGGCACGGCCCGGAATGCTGGGGCTGCAGACTGCGCTGTCGGTGGTGGTAGCCACGATGGTGCGTCCTGGCCTGCTGGACTGGCGGGGAGTGGCCCGGGTGATGAGCGAGCGCCCGGCCCGGATCGGTGGGGCGACCGGTCAGGGTCGTCCGATCGCGGTGGGACAGCCGGCGACGCTGGTCCTGGTGGACCCCGACGCCACCTGGACGGTGCGCGGGCCCCAGCTGGCCAGCCTGGCCGCCAACACCCCTTACGAAGGGATGGAGCTGCCCGCCCGGGTCGTGACGACCCTGTTGCGCGGCGAGGTCACGACCGAGGACGGGAAGGTGCAGCGATGACGACAGCTGCGGGACGGACTGGCACACCGGCCGTGCTGGTGCTGGAAGACGGCACCACGGTGCGCGGCGCCAGCTACGGCGCGGTGGGCCAGGCCTTGGGTGAAGCGGTGTTCACCACCGGGATGACCGGCTACCAGGAGACGCTCACCGACCCGTCCTACCGCCGCCAGATCGTGGTACAGACTGCTCCGCATATCGGCAACACCGGCTGGAATGACGAGGACGACGAGTCACACCGGATCTGGGTGGCCGGGTACGTCGTGCGCGATCCGGCCCGGATCACCTCCAATTGGCGGTCTCGCCGGCCGCTGGAGCAGGAGCTGTCTGCCCAAGGCGTCGTGGGGATATCGGGGGTAGACACCCGGGCCTTGACCCGCCGGCTTCGTGAGCACGGCTCGATGCGGGCCGGGGTCTTCTCCGGTGACGCGCTGGCCGAGCCGGCGCAACTGGTGGCGCGGGTGCTGGCCAGCCCGTCGATGGTCGGGGCGGACCTGGTCGGCGAGGTCACTGCGGCCCAGCCCTACCTGGTGCCGGCCGGCCCTGCTCAGCGTCGGTTCCGGGTGGTGGCGCTGGACCTGGGGATCAAGTCCAACACCCCCCGAATGCTGGCCGCCCGGGGCATCGAGACGCACGTCCTGCCGGCTACCGCCACGCTCGAGCAGGTGCTGGAGCGCGAACCCGACGGGGTGTTCCTGTCTAATGGTCCGGGCGATCCGGCCACCGCGGACCACGCGGTCTCGTTGACCCGCGCGGTGCTGGCGCAGCGGGTGCCGTTGTTCGGGATCTGCTTCGGCAACCAAATCCTCGGCCGAGCCTTGGGGCGGGGCACCTACAAGATGCCCTACGGGCACCGCGGGCTCAACGTCCCGGTCGTCGAGCACGCCACCGGCCGGGTGTCGATCACCTCGCAGAACCACGGTTTCGCTGTTGTCGGCGAGCCGGGGGAGCGGTTCGATTCCGACTTCGGCCCCGCGGTGGTGAGCCACTCCTGCCCCAACGACGGCACTGTCGAGGGCATCACCTGCCTGGAAACCCCAGCCTTCAGTGTCCAGTACCACCCCGAAGCAGCCGCCGGCCCGCACGACGCCGCTGATTTATTCGACCGTTTCTGCGATCTGATGTCGCAGAGTCGCCATTCCCAGAAAGAAAATTCACAGCCGAATGGCGGTTGCTGATGCCCAAGCGCGCTGATATCGAGCATGTTTTGGTGATCGGGTCTGGGCCGATCGTGATCGGGCAGGCTTGTGAGTTCGACTACTCCGGGACGCAGGCGTGCCGGGTGTTGCGGGACGAGGGGCTGCGGGTCAGCCTGGTGAACTCCAACCCAGCAACGATCATGACCGACCCGGAGTTCGCCGACGCCACCTACATCGAGCCGATCACCCCGGAGTTCGTCGAGAAGGTGATCGCCGCAGAGCGGGCGGGCGGGACTCCAGTGACAGCGTTGCTCGCCACCCTGGGCGGGCAGACCGCACTGAACACTGCCGTCGCGCTGCATGAGCGCGGGGTGCTGGCCCGGTACGACATCGAGCTGATCGGCGCCGACATCGAAGCCATCCAGCGCGGTGAGGACCGGCTGAGGTTCAAAGACGTGGTCCGCGCTGTGGGCGCCGAGGTGCCGCGCAGCGCCGTCTGCCGGTCGATGGAGCAGGTCCGGGAGGCCGTCGACGGGCTCGGCTTGCCGGTGGTGATCCGGCCGTCGTACACGATGGGCGGGCTCGGCTCCGGAATGGCGCACACACCTGCGGAGCTCGAGCGGCTGGCTACGGCGGGATTGGCGGAAAGCCCAGTGCACCAGGTGCTCATCGAGGAGAGCGTGCTGGGCTGGAAGGAATACGAGCTGGAACTGATGCGCGACCACAGAAACAACGTGGTGGTGGTGTGTTCCATCGAGAACGTCGATCCGATGGGGGTGCACACCGGGGACTCGGTGACCGTCGCCCCGGCGATGACCCTGACCGACCGCGAGTACCAGCACATGCGCGATGTCGGCATTGCGGTGCTACGCGAGGTCGGGGTGGACACCGGCGGCTGCAACATCCAATTCGCGGTGCATCCCGAAGACGGCCGGTTGGTCGTGATCGAGATGAACCCCCGGGTGTCCCGCTCGTCAGCGCTGGCATCCAAGGCCACCGGGTTCCCCATCGCCAAGATCGCCGCGAAGCTCGCGATCGGCTACACTCTCGACGAGATCACCAACGACATCACCGGCGAGACCCCGGCCAGCTTCGAGCCCACTTTGGACTATGTGGTCGTGAAGGTGCCCCGGTTCGCCTTCGAGAAATTCCCCGGCGCGGATTCCACGCTCACCACCACCATGAAGTCGGTCGGCGAGGCGATGGCGCTGGGCCGCTCATTCCCCGAAGCTCTGGGCAAGGCGCTGCGCTCCATGGAAACGTCCGCGGGCGGCTTCTGGACCAGGCCCGATCCGCTGGACGCCACCCCGGATTCGGTATTGGCAGCGCTGAAAGTGCCCCATGACGGCCGGCTCTACACCGCCGAGCTGGCGCTGCGCCTGGGCGCGACGGTCGACCAGGTCGCGCAGGCGTCGGGTATCGACCCGTGGTTCGTCGACCAGATCGCCGGCCTGGTCGAGCTGCGCGCCGAACTCGTCGCGGCGGCGGTACTGGACCAGGAGTTACTGCGCCGCGCCAAGCGTGCCGGTATCTCTGACCGGCAGCTCGCCGCCGTGCGCAGTGACCTGACTGAACCCGAGGTCACCGCATTGCGGCATCGCGAGGGCGTACGGCCGGTCTACAAGACCGTGGATACCTGCGCCGCCGAGTTCGCCGCCCGCACGCCCTACCACTACTCCGCCTACGAGACCGATCCCGATGCCGAGACCGAGGTCACCTCGCAGCGGGAACGACCCAAGGTGATCATTCTCGGCTCTGGGCCGAACCGGATCGGGCAGGGTATCGAGTTCGACTACTCCTGCGTGCACGCTGCGATGGCGCTGGGTTCGTGTCCCAACCCACCCGGCGGCTATGAGACCGTAATGGTCAACTGCAACCCGGAAACCGTGTCCACCGACTATGACACCGCCGATCGGCTCTACTTTGAGCCGCTGACCTTCGAAGATGTCATGGAGGTGATCGAGGCCGAGCGGACCTCGGGCACCGTGGCGGGTGTGATCGTGCAACTGGGCGGGCAGACCCCACTCGGTCTGGCACAGCGGCTGTCCGACGCTGGCGTCCCGGTGGTGGGCACCACTCCTGAGGCGATTCACCTCGCCGAGGACCGCGGCTCCTTCGGCGCGGTGCTGGAACGGGCCGGGCTACCCGCACCCGCGTACGGTACCGCCACGTCGTTCGCGGAGGCCCGAAAGATCGCCGAGGAGATCGGGTACCCGGTCCTGGTCCGTCCCTCCTACGTGCTCGGTGGGCGCGGGATGGAGATCGTCTACGACGAGGAGACGCTGGCCGGTTACATCACCCGTGCCACCGAGATCACGCCCGAGCACCCGGTGCTGGTGGACCGATTCCTCGACGACGCCATCGAGATCGACGTCGACGCGCTGTGCGACGGCAGTGAGATTTACCTCGGCGGGATCATGGAACACATCGAGGAAGCCGGGGTGCACTCCGGGGACTCCTCCTGCGTGTTGCCGCCGATCACGCTGGGCGAGTCCGACCTGGTCACGGTGCGTGCCTCGACCGAGGCGATTGCCCGCGGGATCGGCGTCCGCGGTCTGCTCAACGTGCAGTACGCCCTCAAGGGCGACGTGCTCTACGTGCTGGAGGCCAACCCACGGGCCAGCCGCACGGCGCCGTTCGTCTCCAAGGCCACCGCAGTGCCACTGGCCAAAGCCGCTGCTCGGATCATGCTCGGTGCCAGCATCGCGCAGCTACGAACTGAGGGCCTGTTGCTTGCGCACGGGGACGGGGGTGACCTGCCGGCCGATGCGCCGGTGGCGGTCAAGGAGGCCGTGCTGCCCTTCCACCGGTTCCGCACCCCGGAGGGTCAAGGGGTGGACTCGCTGCTGGGGCCGGAAATGAAGTCCACCGGCGAGGTGATGGGCATCGATGCCGCATTCGGTCAAGCCTTCGCGAAGTCCCAGGCCGCGGCCTACGGCTCGTTGCCGACTTCGGGCCGGGTGTTCGTGTCGGTGGCCAACCGGGACAAGCGGGCCATGGTGTTCCCCGCCAAACGGCTGGCCGATTTGGGCTTCGAGGTCCTGGCCACCCGCGGCACCGCCAACACGCTGCGCCGTAACGGGATCCCTTGCACCGTCGTGCGCAAGCACTTCGAAGGCTCCGACAACATCGTCGAGCTGATCAACGCCGGGCAGATCGATATGATCATCAACACGCCCTACGGCAATCCAGGTCCCAGGGTGGACGGATACGAGATCCGAACCGCCGCGGTGTCTCGGGACATCCCCTGCATCACCACCGTGCAGGGCGCCGCTGCAGCCGTCCAAGGCATCGAAGCCCTCATCCGCAACGACATCACCGTCCGTCCCCTCCAAGCCCTCCACACCGCCCTCCGCGCCACCCCCACCACCCCGCATTCAGCGGGCTCAGCGGGGTTATTCGATGCCCGATAGCCCCGCTGAGCCCGCTCAATGCGGGTTCGGTGTGCGGTTGGCGCGCGTTGTGGCGGCGAGGGGAACGTTGTGTGCGGGGATCGACCCGCATCCGGAGCTGTTGCGGCAGTGGGGGCTGGACGACGACGTGGCTGGGCTCGAGAGGTTTGCTCGGGGGGCGGTCGAGGCGCTGGCACCGGAGGTGGCGGTCATCAAGCCACAGTCGGCGTTCTTCGAGCGCTACGGATCGCGAGGCGTCGCCGTGCTGGAGCGAGTCCTGGTAGCGGCCCGGGATGCCGGCGCGCTGGCCCTGCTCGACGTCAAGCGGGGAGACATCGGTTCCACCATGGCCGGATACGCCGCTGCCTACCTGAGTGACGGGGCGCCGCTGGCCGCCGACGCGATCACCGTGTCGCCCTACCTCGGGGTCGGTGCGCTGGAGCCGGCGTTCGAGCTGGCCAGCGGTACCGGAAGGGGAGTGTTCGTGCTGGCGCTGACGTCCAACCCGGAAGGCGCCGCCGTGCAGGCTGCGTTGACCAGCGCGGGAAGCACGGTCGGGCAATCGGTGATCGACGCTGTCACTGCACGCAATATCGGTCCGTTTGGCGACATCGGGGTGGTCGTGGGGGCCACCACCCCTGCCGGGGCGCTGCGGTTGGAGGCAGTCAACGGCCCGATACTGGCCCCAGGGATAGGCGCGCAGGGCGCCCGCCTGGCTGACCTGCGCCAGGTGTTCGGTGCGGCGCTGCGACACGTTCTGCCGGCCACGTCACGTGAGCTGTTACGGCATGGCCCCGAGCTGGCATCCCTGCGACACGCCGCACGGCGGATGGCCGGCGAGGCGGCAGAGCTGCTCGGATTGCCGTCACGGCAGGTCGGCGGGGGCACCCCGCGTTGAACGGTGGACCGCCTGGGGGATACGGTCGCCGCACCAATCCAGACCATCCCTAAGCACTAGCAATCGACGGAGGAGACCGTGGCCCTTCCCGAGCTGACCGAGGAGCAGCGGGCCGCTGCGCTGGAGAAGGCGGCCGCCGCCCGACGCGCCAGGGCCGAGCTCAAGGAACGCCTCAAGCGCGGTGGGACCAACCTCACGGAGGTGCTCGCTCAGTCCGACAGCGACGACATCCTGGGGAAGATGAAGGTTTCGGCTTTGCTTGAGGCCCTGCCTGGCGTGGGCAAAGTCCGCGCCCAGCAGATCATGGAGCGGCTGGAGATCGCCAACAGCCGGCGGTTGCGTGGGCTTGGTGAGCGCCAGCGTAAGGCGCTGCTCAGCGAGTTCGGCCCCGAGTAACCGACCAAGCGCAACCAGGAAGTCCAGCACAGTCGACACAGAGCGACCACGTAGTGACGGCGGGTGAGTCGGGGACCAGCGAGGTTGCCGGGCCCCGGCTCACCGTTGTCTCAGGCCCTTCCGGGGTTGGCAAGTCCAGCGTGGTCGCCGAGGTGCTGCGGCGCTGGCCGCAGCTGTTCGTCAGTGTCTCGGTGACCACCCGCTCGCCTCGTGGCGGCCAACGCCCGGATGAGCAGTACCACTACGTGGACCGCGCCACCTTCGATCGCATGGTCGAGCGTGGAGAGTTTCTGGAGTACGCCGAGTACGCGGGTAACTTCTACGGCACTCCCGCCGCACCAGTACACGATGCACTGGCCGCGGGCCGGCCAACGCTACTGGAGATCGAAGTGCAGGGTGCCCGGCAGGTTCGGGCCGCGATGCCTGATGCGTTGCTGGTGATGCTGATGCCGCCGTCCTGGGAGGCGCTTCGTGAGCGGCTGGCCGGTCGTGGCACGGAGGATTCAGCCGGGCTGGAGTGCCGGCTGCAGGTGGCCCGGGAAGAACTGGACGCCGTCGGAGAGTTCGATGCGACGGTTGTCAACGACGACGTGGGGCGGGCCGCGCAGGAATTGATAACCTTGATGGTCGGCACGGGTTCCGGATACCGTCCGCCCGGCCCCTGACATCTTGGAGACAGTGAGTGAGCATCCCCACCGAACTGGGCGCGCTCGGCGCGCCCGCGGTCACCGCCCCTGAAGGCATCACCAATCCCCCCATCGACGATCTGCTGGGCAAGGTCAGTTCGAAGTACGCTCTGGTGATCTTCGGCGCCAAAAGGGCCCGTCAGATCAACGACTACTACGCACAGCTCGGGGAAGGCCTGCTGGAGTACGTCGGCCCGCTGGTCGAGCCGGGAGCGCGGGAGAAGCCGCTGTCGATCGCGCTGCGGGAAATCC
>JALZDU010000456.1 GCA_030862405.1 Actinomycetota bacterium
CTCCGTACCATCGCGAAGGTGATTGAGACACACCGCAAAAGGGCCACCGCGATGCGGCCGGACGATCGTCGCGCGGCGATCGTGGCCACCACCTTGCCGTTGATCGTCGAGCACGGTGCAACGGTGACCACCGGGCAGATCGCCGCCGCGTCGGGCGTCGCCGAGGGCACCGTGTTCCGGGTCTTCGCCGACAAGCAAGAACTGCTGGCGGCGTGCCTCGACGCTGCATTCGATCCGGCTGAGCCGGTGGCCACGCTGCGACAGATTCCCCGCCATCTCCCGGTCCGGGATCGGTTACTGCGCGCCACCGACACCGTTGCCGAGCACTGGGACCGGGCACTATCGGTGGGGCACGCGGTACATACCGCCTGCACCGGCCCATCCAGGGCCGGGTCATCCGGCAGTCCAGGTGCAGCGATGCGCGAGCTCATCAGCGCACTGGCCGAGCTGCTGGCTCCGGACGTCACAGCGCTGCGGTTGAGCCCGGAGCGCACCGCGCAGCTGTTCCTGCTGACGGTGACCAGCGACCGGATGCTGCGGCTGCGGATGGGCGGGCTCGGCGCACCAGCCCTGGGGGACGTCGAGGAGCTGGTGGATGTGTTCCTGCACGGCGCGCTGCGAGGGGAGCACGGGTGAGCGAGCTGATGATCGACGCCGTCGAGGTGCGCAAGACGTTCGGTGACGTCACCGCCTTGGACGGGGTCAGCGTGGCGGTCCCCACGGGTACCGTGCACGGCCTGCTCGGCCACAACGGTGCCGGCAAGACCACCTTGGTCAACGTCCTCACCACGCTGTTCGCCCCGACTGGTGGTAGCGCGTCGGTGGCCGGTTTCGACGTGGTGCGCGACGCCGCCGAGGTGCGCCGCCGGATCGGTGTCACCGGCCAGTTCGCCTCGGTGGACGAGGACCTCACCGGCACCCAGAACCTGGTGCTACTGGGCCGGCTGCTGGGTGCTGGCCGGCGCGAGGCGAGTCAGCGGGCCGCCGAGCTCCTTGAACTGTTCGGACTCGCCGAGGCCGCCAATCGGCCGGCCCAGGGTTACTCCGGCGGCATGCGACGCAAACTCGATTTGGCCAGCAGCTTGGTCGGGCGACCCGATGTGGTGTTCCTCGACGAGCCCACCACCGGGTTGGACCCGGAGAGCCGGCTGGGCATGTGGAACGTCGTGCGTAGCCTGGTGGCCGGCGGCACCACGGTGCTGCTCACCACCCAGTACCTCGACGAGGCCGACCGGTTGGCCGACACCATCACCGTGCTGGCCCAGGGGAAGGTGGTTGCGGCGGGCACCGCGGCGCAGCTCAAAGACCGCGTCGGCCGGCGCACCGTCAGCGCGACGCTTTCTGCTGCAGCTGACATCGGCCCCGCGCTAGATACCCTGCGGAGAGCAGGGTTGGAGCCGTTGCAGTCCGGCCGGACACTGACCGCTGCGGTCGGGTCCTCCCGCGCGCTGGCAATCGTGGTGCGCGCGTTGGATGACGCAGGCATCGAGGCCGACGAACTCGGCCTGTACGAACCGACGCTCGACGATGTCTATCTCACGCTGACCGGAGCCCGGCCATGACCGCGCTCGCCACGAAACCCAGCACCGCGCAGGTCCGCCCGGCCGGTAGCGGGGTGTTCACCCAGGTGCAGGTACTCACCGGCCGGGCGCTGCGCCGGCTGCGGGACCCGCGGATGATCGTGCTAAGCCTGCTCCAACCGCTGATCATGCTGACCCTGTTCAGCCAGGTGTTCCAAAGCATCGCGAACTCACCCGGCTTCCCGTCCGGGGTGAGCTACATCGACTACGTGCTGCCCGCGATCCTGGTGACCACCGCAAGCCAGGCGGCGATGTGGTCCGGTGCCGGGCTGGCCACCGACCTGCACAACGGTGCACTGGCCCGGTTTCGCACCTTGCCCATCTCGATGACCTCGGTGCTGGTCGGACGCAGCGTATTCGATTTGGTGCGCAGCGCCGGCCAGCTCATCGTGCTCCTCGTCGCCGGCGCCATGCTGTTTGGTTACGCCCCAGCCGGCGGGATCCCCGGCACCACGCTGGCGTTGCTGATCGGGCTGGCCGTCGGCATGGGGTTGTCCTGGGTGTTCATCGCGCTGGCCAGCTGGATGCGCAACGTCGAGCTGATGCAGATGGTCGGGTTCGTGGTGATCTTTCCGCTGATGTTCGCGTCCAGCGCGTTCGTGCCCATTGCCGAGCTGCCGCCGTGGATGCGGATGATCGCGGTCATCAACCCGCTCAGCTACGCGATCGACGCCGCCCGGGGCTGGGCGCTGGCCCAGCCGGCCTTGGGGCCGACCATCGGTGCGCTGCTCACCGCCGCCGCCCTCACTGTCGCAGCCGCCGCCATCGCCTCCCGAGGCGTGCGCCGTCCCTGACCCCGGTTAACGCAGTCTGTCTCCAGAATGCACCTCCCGGGTAGCCGGAAACCGCAGTCTGGCTCCAGAACGCGGCTAGGGTCGTTGGGTGGGGAGCTCGGCGAGTACCCGGTCTGAGAACGCTGGCCAGGTGTTGCGGGCCCAGGGACCGAAGTCGCGGTCGGTCAGCGCGACGCAGGCCGCGCCGACTACCGGGTCTACCCACAGGAACGTCCCGGACTGCCCGAAGTGCCCGAAGGTCCCCGGTGAGTTGCGGCTTCCTGTCCAGTGCGGACTTTTGTGGTCGCGCAGCTCGAAGCCCAGCCCCCAGTCGTTGGGACGCTGCATGCCGAAGCCCGGCAGCAGCCCGTCCAGGCCCGGGTAGGCGACCTGGGTCGCCTCGGCCAGGGTCTGCGGGGCCAGCAGCGTGGGCGCCTGCAGCTCGGCGGCGAACCGGACCAGGTCTGCGCAGGTCGACACCGCGCCGTACCCGGCGGGCCCTTCCAAGCGGGACGCGGCCATGCCCAGTGGCTGCAGCACCCCTTCAGCCAGGTAGTCCGGAAAACTGATGCCCGACGCTGCACCCACCGTCTCGGCCAGCACCGCGAAGCCAGTATTGGAGTAGATCCGCATCGTCGCGGGGGTCGCCACGATCTGAGCGGAGTCGAACGCCAGCCCCGATGTGTGCGCCAGCAGGTGGCGCACCGTGGAGTCCGGCGGCCCGGCAGGCTGGTCCCAGTCCACCGCTCCCTCCTCCACCGCCAGCAGTATCGCGTAGGCCGAGAGCAGCTTGGTCACCGAGGCCAGCCGGAACGGCCGGTCCTGCCGACCGTGGCTGCCTAGCACCACACCGGAAGCGTCCACCACCGCAACGGCCACCGTGTCCACCGGCCACTGCGCCACAGCGCACAAGCTGTCCATCGCGGCGACAGTACGACAGTGGCAAGATCGGCTCTGTGCATTCCGATCGCTTACTGCTCGGGCCAGGCCCGTCCAACCCTTACCCCGAGGCTGTCGAGGCGCTGGCCCGTCCGGTGCTCGGGCATCTGGACCCGGAATTCCTCGCCCTGGTAGCCGATACCGCACAACGGCTGCGGACCGTCTTCGGTACCCGCAACCGGCTCACCCTCCCGGTCAGCGGTACCGGGTCAGCCGGGATGGAAGCCTGCCTGGCCAGCCTGCTCGAGCCCGGGGAGCTGGCCATCATCGGAGTGAACGGCTACTTCGGCGACCGGTTGTGCGAGGTGGCGCGCCGGGTCGGTGCGCAGGTGCAGGCCGTGCACGCGCCATGGGGACGACCCCTGGACCCTGACCAGCTGCTCCACGCTCAACGCCGCAGGCCGCAGGCTCGGCTCGTCGCGGTGGTGCACGCCGAGACCTCCACCGGGGTCCGTAACCAGATCGCCCCACTACGCGAGCTACAGGACACCGACACCTTGCTGGTCGTCGACACCGTCACTTCGCTGGGTGGGATTCCGGTGGAGGTGGACGCCTGGGGCATCGACGCCTGCTGCTCGGCGACTCAGAAGTGCCTGGGCGCTCCGTCAGGGATCGCGCCGGTGACCCTGTCCGATCGGGCAGTGCAGCGGATCCGGGACCGGGAACGGCCGGTCAGCTCGTTCTATCTCGACCTGACCTTGCTGGACGACTACTACCAGGGCGACCCGCCCCGGTATCACCACACCGCGAGCTCAAGCTTGATCTCTGCCGTGCACGGGGGTCTGGGGCGGTTGCTCGAGGAGGGCCTGCCGGCCGTGTGGGAACGTCACGCGCGAGTGGGCGAACGGCTGCAGATGGCACTGCCCGAGCACGGTTTCGAATTGTTCGCCGAGCACGGGCACCGGTTACCGCAGCTCACCGCGGCCCGACTACCCGAGGGCGTGGTGGACGCCAAGGCCCGTGCCGCGTTGCGGGATGACTTCGGTATCGAGGTCGGTGGCGGTCTGGGACCGCTGAACGGTGCCGGCTGGCGGATCGGCCTGATGGGCCACAACGCCCAAGACCGCGCAGTGACCACCCTGCTCGGCGCGCTGCGCTAGCTCACGTACCGAAGTTGGCGGTGGCGGGATCTGGGCCGATCCGCTTGCCGGTCTCCAGGTCGGCGATCGCGGAGAGATCCTCGGCCGAGAGCTCGAAGCCGAAGACGTCGAGGTTCTGCCGCATCCGCGCGGGGTTCGCCGACTTGGGGATCACGATGTTTCCCAGCTGCAGGTGCCAGCGCAGCACCACCTGGGCCGGCGTCACGCCGTGCCGATCGGCGAGCCTGGTGATGGTGGCGTCAGAGAGCAGTGCGCCGCCCTGGCCCAGCGGGCTCCACGCTTCAGTGGCGATCCCATGCTCGGCATGCTCGGCACGCAGGTCGGTCTGCTGGAAGTACGGGTGCAGCTCGACCTGGTTGACTGCGGGCACCGTGCCGGTCTCGTCGACCAAACGCCGCAGGTGTTCGACGCCGAAGTTGGACACCCCGATCGCCCGCGCCCGACCGTCGGATGCCAGCTTCTCCAGCGCCTTCCAGGTCTCGACGTACCGATCCGTGGCGGGCACCGGCCAGTGGATCAGGTAGAGGTCCACGCTGTCGAAACCCAGCCGGTTGAGGCTGGCATCGAATGCGCGTAGCGCTTGATCGTAACCGTGGTCGGCGTTCCACAGCTTTGTGGTCACGAAGACCTCGTCACGGGCCAGCCCGGAGGATGCGATCGCCCTTCCGACGCCCTCCTCATTTTGGTAGGCCACCGCGGTGTCGATGCTGCGGTACCCGATCTCCAGTGCCGTGGACACCACTGCCTCGGTCTGCTCCACCGGCACCTGAAAGACGCCGAAACCGAGCTGGGGAATGCGTACGCCGTTGTTCAACGTCATGACGGGAACGTCGCTCATATGTATTACATACCCAGCCGTCCGCATGCACTATCACGCCCGAGAATGAGCAGCTCGCACCCGTGCTGCTGGTCGGAGCGAGGCGGTCGGGCCCCGTGCTGGGCGATCCGCTGGTTGCTCATGACGAGCATCCCGGTCCCAGCCCATGTTCTTCAAGCCTGCCTCGCAGCTGCCGCAGGGCCCGCGCCCGGGTGGGTCCGATCGCGCCAACTGGGATTCCGACGTCGCGGGCGGCCTCGGCGTAGGGCCGGGAATCGTCAGCGAACAAGGCCAGCAACAGGGCCCTCCGCCGCGGCGGTAACTCGCTGACGAGCTTCCACAACGCCCGCGCGGTATCGGCGTCGATGACGCACTGCTCCGGACCCATGGAGGGATCGGCGACAGTCTCGGCCACCGCTTCAATAGACCGCAGCGTCA
>JALZDU010000504.1 GCA_030862405.1 Actinomycetota bacterium
CCGGTGCGCTGGGCCTGTTGCTGCTCACCGATACGCCGCTTGATGTCCCCGCACTGATCGGGATGCTGATGCTCGTCGGGATCGTGGTAACCAACGCCATCGTGCTCATCGACCGCGTTAACCAGTATCGGCGCGATGGACGCCCGCTATTCGATGCTGTCGTGGAAGGGGCCGCACAGCGGCTGCGGCCTATCCTGATGACCGCGTTGGCGACCGTGTTCGCCTTACTGCCGATGGCGCTCGGGCTCACCGACGGTGGGGTGTTCATCTCGCAGCCGCTGGCCATCGTGGTGATCGGCGGGCTGGTCAGCTCGACGCTGCTGACCCTCGTGCTGGTACCGGTGCTCTACCTGCTCGCTGAGCGCAAGCGCGGCCAGCACCGCCAGCGCACAGCCGACGAACTCGTCATGGATTAGCGGCGGCTACACCGATCGGCTCGCGGGCGGTGGAAAGCACCGGATCTGGTGAGCCGGGACTTTCGTGCTACCCGAGTGGACCAGCGTTGGTTCAGTGCCCAGCCGGCACCCGCACGAATGACAAGATCCACCAAGTTCAGCCTCTACGGTTTCAGGGGATTGCCGCTGAGGTGCTTTCCTTGGTCTAGGTTGTCATCCCCCGCTGCTTGATCGAGGGCGGTGAGGTGAGCGTGGACGTCGTCGGCTTCGGGGACGCCGAGGTTGGTGTAGAGGGCCAGGGCGTGATGCCAGTGATGGCGAGCCTGGTCGATATCGCCGGTGACCTGGTGGGTGTGGGCGAGGCCGTTGTGTGCGCGGGCATGCTCGTATGGCTCACCGATTTGGCTGGCCAGGGTTAGGGCCGCAGTTTGGTGGGCGAGGGCCTGGTCGAGATCGCCGATGAGCTGGTAGGTGTGGGCGAGGCCGTTGTGTGCGCGGGCTTGCTCGTACCGGTCGCCGATCTGGGTGGCCAGGGCTAGGGCGGCGGTGTGCTGGGTGAGGGCCTGGTCGGCTTGGCGAATGGCAACCAAGGTTTCACCAACGCGGTTGAGGGCGCAGGCTTCGCCGTGTTGGTCACCCATCTCGCGGAAGAGGACCAGGGCCTGCTGGTGGTGGTCGGCGGCTTGCTGGTAATGGCCTTGCCGGCGATAGACGGTACCGAGATCGAGCAGCGTGTTGGCTTCACCGTGCCGGTCGCCGATCTCCCGGAACAGGGCCAGGGCCTGCTGGTGATGGTCGGCGCCCTGCTGGTAGTGACCCTGCCGCTGGTGAATGGTGCCGAGGTTGTCCAGTGCGTTGGCTTCACCGTGCCGGTCCCCGATCTCCCTGGCGAGGGTGAGGGCCTGCTGGTAGTGGTCGGTGGCCTGCTGGTAATTGCCTTGTCGCCGGTCGACGATGCCGAGGTTGAGCAGCGCGTTGGTTTCGCCGACTCGGTCGCCGATTTCGCTGGCGAGGGTGAGGGCCTGTTGAAGGTGGTTGGTGGCCTTCCCGTAGTGGCCTTGCTGCCAATAGATGTGGCCGAGGTTGACCAGCGCATCGGCTTCGGCAGCGGGCTCGTCGATGTGGCGGGCGGCGTGCAGCGCATGGGTGTGGATGGTCAGGCCGTCGGAAAAGTGGCCGCTGCCGTCGAGGTAGCGGTACAGGGTGGTGGACAGCCGAGTTGTGTGATCAAGCCAGCCTCGAGCAGCGGTGTATGCGCTGACAGCGGCGAGGGTGATCCGCTCGGTATCCAACCAGGTTCGTGCGGTAGCGCGGTCGGGCATCGGCGGGATGGGAGTTGCAGGTCGGGCAATGCGTGGTCGGCGGTGCTGCTCGGCAGGAATAAGGGTGTCCATCGCGGCCGCAGCGGTGGCGAGGTAGTGATCGAACAGGCGGGTCAACCCCGCCCGCTGCTCTGCCTTGGAGTCCTCGGCGTCGGCGAGCCACGTGGCGTAGGCCCGCAGCAGGTCATGCATGCCGTAGTGCCCTGGATGGGGGGCCTGAATCAGGTGTGCCCGGCTCAGCAGGTCCAGCATCTGTTGGGCTTGATCGAGGCTGGTGTTGGCCAGTGCGGCGACGGCGTAGGGATCGAAGTACGGGCCGGGGTGCAGGCCGATCAGTCGAAACGCGTGCGCCGCGGGAGCGGGGAGGTGTTGGTAAGACCAGGAGAACACGCCGCGCACCGCGGTGCGGGCATCGCCACCGGCATCCAGCAGTTCCAACCGCCGCTGTTCATCAGCCAACTCGTCGACCAGCTGCGCCAGGCTGATGGTCGGACGGGCAGCGGCGAGTTCGGCGGCCACCCGCAACGCCAATGGCAGTCGGGCGCACAGCCTGGCCAGCGTGGCGGCCGCTTCGGGTTCGGCATGTACCCGCCTACCGATCAACGCTGCCAGCAGGGCGACCGCGTCCTCGAGGGGGAGCAGGTCGAGGTCCAGGCGCCGGGCACTGTGCCGGGCCACCAAGCCTGCCAGGGAGTCACGGCTGGTGACCACCACCACACACGATGGGGCGCCGGGCAGCAGCGGGCGGACCTGCTCAACCGATGAGGCATTGTCCAGCACAATCAACATCCGCCGCCCATCCAGCAGACTGCGATAGGTGGCGGCGCGTTCTTCCAGGCCCGCCGGGATGTGTTGCCCGGCTAGGCCTAACGCGCGCAGGAAGCCCGCCAACGCGTCGGCTGCCGAGAGCGGGTGCTCGGGATCGAACCCGTGCAGGTTGACATATAACTGGCCGTCCGGAAACTGCCCTCGGACCCGATGCGCCCACCGCAATGCCAGCGCGGTCTTGCCCACCCCCGCGGTCCCGGACACCGCGGAGATCACCACTGCCGTTGAATTCCCACTCATGACCCGTGCCGAAGCCGTTGTCTCGACGGTGCGGGCCAGGAGACGATCAAGGTCGGCCAGCTCCTGTGAGCGACCCGTGAAGACCTCGACGTCTGCCGGTAGCTGCGCGGGCACCACGCGCGCCACCCCCACCGGCCCGGGCGCGCCGGACGGCTGGTGAAAACGTTTGAGCTCGTTGTATACCGCGACGAGCACGTCGTGCCGGCGCCGCCAGATGGCGACAGCGCGCGCATCGTTGGTGGTGCAGGCTCGAACCAGCGGCTCGACTAGCCGATCCCACTCCGGCGGCCGGCTGATTCGACCGTCCAAGATCTCATACAGTTGCGAGCGGCTGTACCGCACTCGGCGGGCCAACAGCGCCCGATCCACCCCGCAATCCTGCGCTAGCCGGTTCAACCCTGCACAGAATTCCGCAACCGGACCCCCGTTTGCCTGTCTTGTCACCCAGCTTTCCTCCAGGCGTCCGGCGCCGTCCGGACATCACACCGTCATACACGCTGACGACCAGCGTCGATGCTTGCCGCGACCGGACCTGTACCGGTGTTGCGACCGCATCAGCCGCAGCTGGTTTCGATGGTCCTTGCACCTCCCGCACCGACGATCGAAGATTGAAGGGAGAACCGACCTCATGCATACCCACGGCAACCCCCACCTGTCGAGGGTAAGCTTCGACACCAGCCGCGATCTTTGTGAAGGGCGCGAGACAAGCGGGGGTTTCTAGGGTGGCGTTACCTGCTGGGCTGAAGCTATCTGGCCCGGTTGAGGGGTGGGTCGAGCGGCCGTCGATAGATGAGCTTTTGGATCGGGCTGCGCAGGTTCGGGTCTGTGTAGTGATCGGGGGGCCTGGTTGGGGCAAGACGGCGGCGGTGGCCGCGTGGTCGCGTAACCGTCCGACCGCGTGGTTGCGGTACGAGGATCATGAGGCGGATGCGGATCGCTTGTTGACGAGTCTGTTGGCGGCGTTGCTACCGCACGTATCGGAGCCTGGGCCGAGCGCAGCGCAAATCGGTGCTGGCGTTGAGGCCATTTCTGCTTGGTTGCATTCCGCCTTGAGCACGGACGTTGTTGTGGTCATCGATGACGTGCACACGCTGCAGCCGGGAAGTGACGTGGCGGCCGTAGTGGAGGGTCTGTGCCGGGCAGTACCGGATCGGTTGCATCTGGTGTTGATATCCCGATGTGAGTTGCCGTTCTCGGTTCAACGGTTGCGCGGTCGCGGTCTTGTCACCGAGATTCACGCGCCGGACCTTGCCTTTGATCTCGCCGATGTCGATGCGCTGCTGCGTAAGACCGTGGGAAGGGATCCACCTGGCTTGTCGAAGCGGGTGTGGGAACAGACTGGTGGGTGGCCCGCGGCGGTGCACTGCGCGCTAGAGATGTTGCGGGGGATTGGGCCGGATCAACGCCTGGCTGCGGTGCAACAGTTGTCCCTTCCGGGACAGCGGTTTCATGATTATCTGGCTGAGGAGGTCATCGGTACCTCATCTGAGCAGGTTCAGCAGCTGCTGCGCAGGTTGGCGATCTTCGGCGAGGTCAGCTCGACGAGGGAGATCGCGTCTGGGCACGATGATCTGACAATGGTGCTGGCCGATCTGAGTCGCCAGGGTTTCGTGCTGCGCACCGATGGGGGTGTCGGCTGGTCACTTGTGCGTCCGTTGCGTGACTTCTTTGGCCATGAAGCGGTGCTGTCTGCAAGCGAGCGGAAAGCACTGCACATGACGGCGGCTAGGGAGTGCATCGAGCGGGGGGCATCGGCGCAGGCCCTGCGGCATCTCCTTGCAGCGGGTGATTACGCGGCGTGCGCCTCGCTGCTGGTTGATCATGGTGGGGTGATGGTGGAGCGTGGTGAACTCGACGCCGTGTTGGAGGCTGCCCAGTTACCGGCGCAGTACCTCGACGACCCGCGGATTCAACGAGTTTTGGGGCAGGCGCAGCAGGTGC
>JALZDU010000508.1 GCA_030862405.1 Actinomycetota bacterium
CCGGGCTGCCCGAGCTTGGCACCGACGGGGCGGTCTACCCGCTGACCCCTGATGAGCTGGCCGCCGCGCTGGCTGGCTTCGTCACCGAGTTCGGCGTCCGGCTGGTTGGCGGTTGCTGCGGCACCACTGGGCAGCACATCGCGGCGGTGGTCGAGGCGATGGACGGTCTGGCATCCCGCAGTCGGCGGCCGCGTCCCGAGCCCGGGGTGTCCTCGCTGTACGCCGCGGTGCCCTTTCGCCAGGAAGCCAGCGTGCTGGTGGTCGGCGAACGGACCAACGCCAACGGGTCCAAGGCGTTTCGCGAGGCCATGCTAGCTGAGCGCTTCGATGACTGTGTGGAGATCGCTCGCGCGCAAACCCGCGACGGCGCGCACCTCATCGACCTCAACGTGGACTACGTCGGCCGCGATGGCGCCGCCGACATGGCGGAGTTGGCCGGGCGGCTGGCCACCGCGTCGACGCTGCCGGTGATGCTGGACTCCACCGAGCCTGAGGTGATCCAGGCCGGTTTGGAACGCCTCGGTGGCCGATGTGTGATCAACTCGGTGAACTTCGAGGACGGCGACGGGCCGGGCTCGCGATATCAGCGTGCCATGACGTTGATCCGCGAACATGGCGCTGCGGTGGTGGCGCTGTGCATCGACGAGCAGGGCCAGGCCCGCACCACGGAGTGGAAGGTCCGGGTGGCGTCGCGGCTGATCGATGACCTGACCGCTAGCTGGGGCATGCGAACCTGCGACATCATCGTCGACTGCCTCACCTTCCCGATCTCCACCGGCCAGGAGGAGGTGCGACGCGACGCGGTGGAAACCATCGAGGCGATCCGCGAGCTCACGCGCCGCTACCCGGAGGTGCACACCACGCTCGGGATCTCCAACGTGTCCTTCGGTCTCAACCCCGCGGCCCGGCAGGTGCTCAACTCGGTGTTCCTGCACGAGTGTGTGCAAGCCGGGTTGGACACCGCGATCGTGCACCCGTCGAAGATCGTCCCGATGGCCCGGATCCCGGACGAGCAGCGGGCCGTGGCGCTGGATCTGGTCTATGACCGCCGTCGGGACGGCTATGACCCGCTGCAGGAGCTGATGGCGCTGTTCGAGGGCGTCACGACATCGTCGTCGCGGGAGTCCCGGGCGGCTGAGCTGGCCGCGTTGCCGCTGTTCGAACGGTTGGAACGGCGCATCGTCGACGGAGACCGCAACGGGCTGGCTGAGGACTTAGACGCCGCGCTGCAGCAGCGGCCCGCGCTGCAGATCATCAACGACACCCTGCTGTCGGGGATGAAGACCGTCGGTGACCTGTTCGGCTCGGGCCAGATGCAGCTGCCGTTCGTGCTCCAGTCGGCCGAGACGATGAAGGCGTCGGTCGCACACCTCGAACCGCACATGGAGCGCTCCGAAGAGGACGCCGGCAAGGGCCGGCTGGTGCTGGCCACCGTCAAGGGCGACGTGCACGACATCGGCAAGAACCTGGTGGACATCATCCTGTCCAACAACGGCTACGAAGTGATCAACCTCGGCATCAAGCAACCGATCAGCGCGATCTTGCAGGCCGCCACCGAGCAACGCGCCGACGCGATCGGGATGTCAGGGTTGCTCGTCAAGTCAACCGTGATCATGAAGGACAACCTCGAGGAGATGAACTCCCGGGGGCTGGCCGGCTCGTTGCCGGTGTTGCTTGGGGGAGCCGCGCTGACCCGCGCCTACGTGGAGAACGACCTCGCCGAGCTGTACTCAGGGGAGGTCCGCTACGCGCGGGACGCCTTCGAGGGGCTGCGCCTGATGGATTCGATCATGACGCGGAAGCGGGGCGGCACGGTGGTTGCTGATCCGGGCGAGGAGGTCAAGGCAGCCGAGCGTAAGGCGCGCCGGGAACGGTCGCTGCGCATCGCTGCGACGCGCCGAGCCAAAGAGGAAGCCACCGAGGGCCCGGCGCCGGCACGCTCCGACGTGGCCATCGACGTGCCGATCCCGACCCCGCCGTTCTGGGGTTCCAAGGTGGTCACCGGTATTGCGGCGGCCGAGTTCACCGCGATGCTCGACGAGCGGGCCACGTTCCTGGGGCAATGGGGGCTGCGCGGGTCCCGGAGCAAGGACGGCCCCACGTATGAGGAGCTGGTCGAGACGGAGGGGCGGCCCCGGCTGCGGTACTGGCTGGACCGGCTGACCACCGAGGGGGTGCTCGCCCATGCCGCGGTGGTCTACGGGTATTTCCCGGCAGTCGCGGAGGGCGACGCGCTGGTCGTGCTTGAGGATCCCCGGCCCGACGCCCCCGAGCGGTTGCGCTTCGCCTTCCCGCGCCAGCGCCGCGACCGGCGGCTGTGCCTGGCGGATTTCTACCGGCCCCGGGAAGCGGTGATGCCCGCAGGTGAGGTCGATGTGCTGCCGGTGCAGCTGGTGACGATGGGTCAAGCGATCGCCGACTACGCCGCCGAGCTGTTCGCCAAGGATGCCTACCGCGACTACCTGGAGGTGCACGGCCTTGGGGTACAGCTGACCGAGGCGTTGGCCGAGTACTGGCACCGGCGGATCCGCGAGGAACTGCACTTCGCCTCCGGGGCGGCAGTCGCTGAGGAGGACCCGGCCGAGGTGGAGGAGTTCTTCAAGCTGGGGTACCGAGGTGCCCGGTACTCGCTGGGCTACGGGGCCTGCCCGGAACTCGAGGACCGCGCGAAGATCGTCGCGCTGCTGCGGCCGGAACGGATCGGGGTGGCGCTGTCCGAGGAGTTCCAGCTGCATCCAGAGCAGTCCACCGACGCCATCGTCGCGCACCACCCCGAAGCCAAGTACTTCAATACCTAAGGGGGTCGTGAGTGCGTAACAGTGTTATAGCACTCAATGCCACTCACGAGGATGGTGGCTGGTGAAGACGTTTGATGAGCTGTTCGGGGAACTGACGGAGCGGGCCCGGACCCGGCCGCCGGGCTCCAGTACGGTGGCGGCGCTGGACGGCGGAGTGCACGCCCAGGGCAAGAAGGTGCTCGAGGAAGCCGGCGAGGTGTGGATCGCCGCCGAGCACGAGTCCGATGAGCGGCTGGCACAAGAGATCTCCCAGCTGCTCTACCGCGTTCAGGTGCTCATGCTCGGCCGCGGGATCGATACCAGCGACGTCTACCGCTACCTGTGAGGTGCCGATGAACGGGGACACCACGAACGGCGATGGCCAGATGCTGCGGGTCGCGGTGCCCAACAAGGGCACGCTGGCGGAGCCGGCCTCGGAGATGCTGGCCGAGGCGGGATACCGGCAACGCCACGACGCCAAGGACCTGACCGTCATCGACGCGGCCAACGAGGTCGAGTTCTTCTTCCTGCGCCCCCGGGACATCTCCGTCTACGTCGGCTCCGGCGAGCTGGATCTCGGGATCACCGGTCGGGACCTGGCACTGGACTCCGCGGCACCCGTCTGTGAGCTGCTCGCGCTCGGCTTCGGCGGATCCACCTTCCGCTACGCCGCCCCGCTGGGGCGGGACTGGAAGGTCGATGACCTCGACGGCCTGCGGGTCGCCACTGCCTACCCCCGGCTGGTGAAAGCGGACCTGGCCCGCCACGGTGTGCACGTCGACGTGATCCGCCTCGACGGCGCGGTGGAGATCTCGGTGCAGCTCGGGGTGGCCGACGCGATCGCCGACGTGGTCGGCTCCGGGCGCACCCTGCGCCAGCACGGCCTGGCCGCCTTCGGCGACGCGATCTGCTGCTCGGAGGCAGTGCTCGTGGAGCAGGCCAACACCGCACCATCACCGGAGAAGTCCCAGTTCGCGGCTCGCCTGCAGGGCGTGGTGTTCGCCCAGCAGTACGTGATCCTCGACTACGACTGCCCGCGCAGCCTGCTGGACGAGGCGGTCATCATCACGCCTGGCCTGGAGTCGCCGACGCTCGCGCCGCTGGCCGACCCGGACTGGGTCGCGATCCGCGCGATGGTGCCCCGCAAGGACGCCAACCGGGTTATGGACGAGCTGTCCGCCCGCGGCGCGAAGGCCATCCTCGCCAGCGATATCCGCTCCTGCCGGTTCTGACCGGCCCCTACTCCGCCCGGTCGCGCGCGGTCTCGGTGCCCGCACCGGCTGGGTCCGGCCAACCCGGGTAGGGCGGTGGGGTGCCGCCGAACGCTGGGCAGCGCGGCTTGTGATCGCACCAGTCACACATCCGGCTGGGGTTGGGCCGGAAGTCACCGTCTTGGGCAGCCCGCAGGATCGCTGACCAGATCGCGCCGAGGGTGCGCTCGAACCGGATCAGCTCCTGCTCATCAGGGTGGTAGCTCAACGCCTGCCGGTCAGCGAGGTACATCAGCCTCAGTTGGCGCGGCACCACACCGCGGATACGTAGCAAAACCAAGGCGTAGAACTTCATCTGGAACAGCGCCTTGGCCTCGAAGACCTCCCGCGGGGCAGCGCCGGACTTGTAGTCCACCACTCGAATCTCGCCAGTGGGAGCGACATCGAGCCGGTCGATGTATCCCCGCAGCACCAGCGCCTCGCTGCCGGCCGTCGGCAGCTCGGCCTCCACCAGCAGCTCGCAGGCCTCAGGTGTGATCAGCCGCGGATCCTCCAGCGCGAAGTAGGCCTCGACCAGCGCCCGCGCCGAGTCCAGCCACTCGGCGAGCTCCGGATCGTCGGGTCCGGCGAACAGCTCGGCCAGCTCGGGGCTGTCGGCCAGCACGTCGCGCCACACCGGATCGATCAGGCCGCGCCCGACTTCGGGAGCGCGCTGGTCGGCAGGCAGCGCGAACAGCTGCTCCAGCACGGCGTGCACCACGGTGCCGCGGACCTGCACCCGGCTGGGTGTCTCGGGCAACCGGTCGACAGCTCGGAATCGGTACAGCAGCGGGCACTGCTTGAAATCAGCTGCCCGCGACGGGGACAGTGCCGGGCGCCGGCGCGCCGGCGTACTGGCTGGGGCGCTGCTCGCCAGGATCTCCGTCATGGCTTGGCAGGGTAGGCCAGCACCCCGACAGCCCAGCATCCCGACAGCTTCCGGTCGGTGATCTGCCACCATGAGCGTCTGTGACCTCCAGCGGACCGTTCCAACCCGGCGATCGGGTGCAGCTCACCGATCCCAAGGGACGCCGGCACACGGTGCTGCTGGAGCCCGGCGCGCAGTTCCACACCCATCGCGGTGCACTGGCCCACGACGATCTGATCGGGCTGCCCGAGGGCAGCGTCGTCGCGTCCGCCTCGGGGACGCAGTACCTCGCGCTGCGCCCGCTGCTGGCCGACTACGTGATGTCCATGCCGCGTGGAGCACAAGTGGTCTATCCCAAAGACGCCGCGCAGATCTTGATGTGGGGCGACATCTTTCCGGGTGCGCGGGTGCTCGAGGCCGGAGCTGGCTCCGGGGCGTTGACCTGCTCGCTGCTGCGGGCGGTGGGGGAGCGTGGCAGCGTGACGTCGTACGAGGCACGCGCCGACCATGCCGAGCATGCCGCCCGCAACGTCGAACGGTTCTTCGGGGCTGCGCCGCCGAACTGGCAGCTGGCAGTGGCGGACCTGATCACCCATCCCGCCGATCAGCCGATGGACCGGGCCGTGCTGGACATGGCCCGCCCGTGGGAGCTGCTGCCCACGGTCTCGGCCGCGCTGGTTCCCGGTGGAGTGCTCACCGTCTATGTGGCCGCCACCACGCAGCTGTCCCGAACCACCGAAGCGCTGCGGGAGGCGGGCTGTTACACCGAACCGCAGGCGTGGGAGACCCTGCTGCGACCCTGGCACGTGGTCGGCCTGGCGGTGCGACCTGAACACCGGATGGTGGGCCACACCGCGTTCCTGCTCACCGCCCGCCGGCTGGCCGAGGGCGTTGTGCCGCCCACCCCGCAGCGCAGGCCCAGCCGGTCCAACCGGCGCCTGTAAATTTGTTAACTTCGTGATCCGGCAGAATCATCGCAGCATCGTTCCTCACAGTTCTGGCGCGCAGTCCCGTACCGTTAACGGTCTGAGAACCTTGCGGGAGGAGGTGCCTCGTGGCGCACGATCATCCCAGCGACCGGACCGCCGGGGGTCGGGACCGTATCGACCCCACTCTGGCCGCTCAGATCAGAGTCCTTGAGGACGAAGTGACGCTGCTGCGTCGCCGCCTTACCGAGTCCCCCCGGCACGTCCGGCTGCTAGAGGAGCGTCTCGCGGAGGCGTCGGCTTCGGTGGCACAGCTCACCGAGCGGAACACCAAGCTGGTGGACACGCTGCGAGATGCTCGTGGCCAGCTTCTGGCCCTGCGCGAGGAGGTCGACCGGCTGGCCCAGCCGCCCAGCGGCTACGGCGTGTTCCTCGGCGACTTCGACGACGACACCGTGGACGTGTTCACTTCTGGTCGCCGGATGCGGGTGGCGGTATCGCCCGCGGTCGAAATCCCGGCGCTGCGCCGCGGGCAGAGCGTGCGGCTCAATGAGGCGCTGACGGTCGTGGAGGCCGGCACGTTCGAGTTGACCGGCGAGGTCTGCGCACTGCGCGAGGTGCTCGACGGCGACCAGCGGGCACTGGTCGTCGGGCACGCCGACGAAGAGCGGGTGGTGTGGCTGGCCGAGCCGTTGATCCCCGGGCCGGCCAACCCCGACGTGGTACCGCTCAAGCCGGGTGACTCCCTGCTGGTGGACACCAAAGCCGCCTACGCCTATGAGCGGGTTCCCAAGGCCGAAGTCGAGGATCTCGTGCTGGAGGAGGTCCCAGACGTCGGGTATGAGGACATCGGCGGCCTGTCCAACCAGATCGAGCAGATCCGCGACGCTGTCGAGCTGCCATTCCTGCATGCCGACCTGTTCCGCGAATACGAGCTGCGCCCGCCCAAGGGCGTGCTGCTCTACGGTCCTCCTGGCTGTGGCAAGACCCTGATCGCCAAGGCAGTAGCCAATTCTCTGGCCAAGAAGGTGGCCCAGGTCCGCGGAGACAACGAGGCCAAGAGTTACTTCCTCAACATCAAGGGCCCTGAACTGCTCAACAAGTTCGTCGGGGAGACCGAGCGACACATCCGGTTGATCTTCCAGCGGGCCCGGGAGAAGGCTTCCGAAGGCACACCCGTGATCGTGTTCTTCGACGAGATGGACTCGATCTTCCGCACCCGCGGATCGGGGGTTTCCTCCGACGTCGAGACGACGATCGTGCCGCAGTTGCTCAGCGAGATCGATGGCGTGGAGGGGTTGGAGAACGTCATCGTCATCGGCGCCTCCAACCGCGAGGACATGATCGATCCGGCGATTCTTCGCCCCGGGCGCCTCGACGTGAAGATCAAGATCGAGCGTCCGGACGCCGAGGCAGCCAAGGACGTCTTCTCCAAGTACCTCAAGACGACGCTACCGCTGCACGCCGACGACCTCGCGGAATTCGGCCACGATTACCGGGCCTGTATCCAGGCGATGATCCAGGGCACCGTCGAACGGATGTACGCCGAGAGCGAGGACAACCGCTTCCTTGAGGTCACCTACGCAAACGGCGACAAGGAGGTCCTCTACTTCCGGGACTTCAATTCGGGCGCGATGATCCAGAACATCGTGGACCGGGCTAAGAAGAAGGCGATCAAGTCGGTGCTGGAGACCGGTCAGCCGGGGTTGCGGATGACCCACCTGCTCGATTCGATCGTCGACGAGTTCGCCGAGAACGAGGACCTGCCCAATACCACCAACCCCGACGACTGGGCGCGGATCTCGGGCAAGAAGGGAGAGCGGATCGTCTACATCCGTACCCTGGTCACCGGCAAGAATGCCGACTCCGGTCGAGCGATCGACACGGCGACCAACACCGGCCAGTACCTGTAACGACGTTTACCGCGTTCTAGATCCAGAACGCGGTAAAACGGTCATGGGCGTGACGGGGTCCACATGCGTCTAGCGGCAGCCGGACCCCTACCGCAGCACATGGACTGCAATCGCGACCATCACAGCTCCCCAGGCGAGGAGAATTCCCCGCAAAGCTCCATCGCCCCGCTCAGCGATTCGTTACCAAGAGGTGGCTATCTCACGATTCGTGCCCGCATTGTCGCACTATGCTAGCCATGCAATGGCGGGGCATCATCGTTTGTGTGCGTTCGGCGGTTCAGGCCACCAGGACGGCTTGGATGTCCAGCGAGACCTGCACGGTGTCGCCGATCACCACGCCACCGCCGTCAAGCGGTAGGTCGGTGTCGATGCCGAAGTCCTTGCGGTTGATCTTCGTCGTGGCCGAGACCCCCACCCGGGTGCCGCCGTAGGGATCCGGGCCGAAGCCGGTCACCTCGAGGGCCAGGGGGACCTGGCGAGTGATGCCGTGCAAGGTCAGCTCGCCGTCGACCATGAGGCCATCGCCGTTGCGGCGTATCCCGGTGGACCGGTAGGTCATGGCGGGGTACTGCGCCGCATGCAGGAAGTCAGCCGATCGGATGTGCTCATCGCGCTGGGGGTTGCCGGTGTCGAAACTGTTCACATCGATGTCCGCGGTCACCGACGAGTCCAGCAGGTCGGCGCCGGTGACCAGGCGGCCGGAGAGGTTGTTGAAGCGACCCCGCACCTTGCTCACCATCATGTGCCGGACGGAGAACGAGACGTCGGAATGCGTCGAGTCGATGTCCCAGACACCGGCGACGTATCCGGGGATCGCGGTCGACATAGCGGTGATCATGGTGAACTCCCCGTCAGTAGTGGTGTACCGCCCGGTGCTGCGCGGCCATACCCTGGATAACAAGTTGAAGGTTAAATTATTCCGCACCGCAAGGTAGCTCGCTGCGACGTTGCGAGAGCCGGCGGATACGGGTCCGCCATTCAGGCGCGGCGGGCCACCTGCCTCGCACACACGTACCCTCGGGTTTATGCGCCGGATCATGGGAACTGAGGTCGAGTACGGCATCTCGGTGCCCGGGGACTGCTCCGCCAACCCCGTCCTGACCTCGACTCAGGTCGTGCTGGCCTACGCCGCGGCGGCTGAAGTGCCGCGAGCCAAGCGCGCCCGATGGGACTACGAGGTGGAGTCCCCGCTGCGGGACGCCCGCGGCTTCGACCTGGGCCTGCCCGGAATCGCCCAGCCCGATCCGGAGCTGGACGATCTCGGCGCAGCGAACGTCATCCTGACCAACGGAGCCCGGCTGTATGTCGACCATGCACACCCGGAGTTCTCCGCCCCTGAGGTCACCAACCCGCGTGATGCGGTGATCTGGGACAAAGCCGGCGAGCGGATCATGGAGGAAGCCGCGCTGCGCGCTCGCACGGTCCCCGACCAGCCGCCCTTCCAGCTCTACAAGAACAACGTCGACGGCAAAGGTGCCTCCTACGGCACCCATGAGAATTACCTGATGGCGCGCAGCACGCCGTTCACCCTGGTCATTGCTGGGTTGACCCCGTTCTTCGTGTCCCGCCAGGTGGTCTGCGGATCGGGCCGGGTAGGTATCGGACCGGCGGGGGAGGAGCCGGGATTCCAGCTGTCCCAGCGGGCGGATTACATCGAGGTCGAGGTCGGGCTGGAGACCACGCTCAAGCGGGGCATCATCAACACCCGGGACGAGCCGCACGCCGACGCCGACAAGTACCGCCGGCTGCACGTCATCATCGGCGACGCCAACCTTGCTGAGTACTCCACCTATCTGAAGATCGGCACCACGGCGTTGGTGCTGGATCTGATCGAGGCCGGGGAACGCTTCGACGATCTGCGCTTGGTCGACGCGGTGCGGGCAGTGCACACCATCAGCCGCGACCCGTCCCTGCAGGCGACGGTCGAAGTGTCTGGTGGTCGCCACCTCACCGGCCTGGACCTGCAACGGGCTTACCACGAACGGGTTGCGCACTTCTTCGCCCGGGAGGGCGTGCCGGACAACACCGCCGACATCGCCGAGCACATCCTCAGTACCTGGGGCGAGGTGCTCGACGCCCTGGCGCGGGACCCGATGGAGTGCGCCGATCGGCTGGACTGGCCGGCCAAGCTGCAGCTGCTTGAGGGCTACCGGGCCCGCGACGGTCTGGCATGGGGATCGCCTCGGCTGCACCTGGTGGATCTGCAGTACTCCGACGTGCGGATGCACAAGGGGCTGTACAACCGCCTGGTGGCCCGTGGCTCGATGAAAAGGCTGGTCACCGAGGAGGAAGTACGCGCGGCCATCACGGCGCCTCCGGAGGACACCCGTGCCTATTTCCGCGGCCAGTGTTTGGAGCGTTATGCCACTGAGGTGGCCGCCGCGTCCTGGGACTCGGTGATCTTTGATCTGGGTCGGGAGTCACTGGTCCGGATTCCCACCCTGGAACCGCTGCGAGGCACCCGAGCGCATGTCGGGGCGTTGCTGGACGCTTCGACCACCGCTGAGGAGCTGGTGGAGGCACTCACCCGAGGCTGATCACCTGACTCGCCTGGCAGCGATTATCGGGTTTGCTGGGTTACTGTTTGCTGGAGACAACTTCGGTCCGGGAGGCGAGATGTCCCAGGAGAAGGTGCAGCGCCAAGGCGGCGGCGACGGCGACGACGAGACGGGCGGCGGCGCGCCAGCCGGTCAGGAACGTCGGGAGAAGCTCGGTGAGGACGTGGACGCGATCCTCGACGAAATCGATGACGTGCTGGAGGAGAACGCCGAGGACTTCGTTCGGGCGTATGTGCAGAAGGGTGGCCAGTGATCGGCCGCCCCCCTGAGAGGAAACGCAGCGGCAAGGGCATCATGCTCGCTGACAGGAGTGACTGCGATAACGGGAGCTAGGAGACGATCACAGCCGATGGATCAGTCCTCGGTCGGACGCTACCCGGGCGCAGCTCTGCCGGCGTCGTACTTCATGGTGGGCAACTCATCGTTCAGCGAGTTTCTCGCCGCGGCGTCGCCTGACCTGCTGCCTGCACGCAGCGGGATCCCCCCGCACGGTAATGCTGCACCGGTGGCCATCCCGCACGGCACCACCATCGTGGCGGTCACCTTCCGCGGTGGGGTACTCATCGCCGGGGACCGTCGAGCGACGGCGGGCAACCTCATCGCCCAGCGTGACATGGAGAAGGTGTTCGTCGTTGACGACTACTCCGCGGTGGGCATCGCAGGGACGGCCGGTATCGCGGTGGAGCTGGTGCGGTTGTTCACCGTCGAGCTGGAGCACTACGAGAAGATCGAGGGCGTTCCGCTCACCCTGGACGGCAAGGCGAAAAGGCTGGCCGGCATGGTCCGTGGCAACCTTTCGGCCGCCATGCAGGGGCTCGCCGCGCTGCCGCTGTTCGTCGGCTATGACGTCGACGCGACCGACCCGGACCACGCGGGCCGGATCATCTCCTACGACGTCGTCGGCGGCCTCTACAGCGAGACGACCGGGTACTACTCGGTGGGCTCGGGCTCGTTGTTCGCCCGCTCCTCACTGAAGAAGCTGTACACCCCCCTGATGGACGCCGACGCCGCTGTCCGGGCCGCCATGGAGGCGCTGTACGACGCCGCCGACGATGACAGTGCCACCGGTGGACCGGACCCTGTTCGCCAGATCTACCCGGTGGTGATCACGATCACCGCAGCGGACGGGGCAGTCCGGCTTGCCGACGAGCAGGCGGCGCAGGTTGTCGACGTCGTGATCGAGGCACGCAGGCGAAAGCCCGGAGGCTGATGCCGCGCCGACCACCCTGACATGCCACTCCTAGACACTCCCAGCCGAAGACACTCGGGTTCGCTACCGAAACCCGTCGCCACCCAGGAGCTCCCGCTGTGACGATGCCCTTCTACGCCTCGGTCGAGCAAATCATGCGCGACCGCTCGGAGCTGGCCCGCAAGGGCATCGCCCGAGGTCGCGGTGTGGTGGTACTGAGCTATTCACGCGGGGTGCTGTTCGTTGCCGAGAACCTGTCCACCGCGTTGCACAAGATTTCAGAGATCTACGACCGGATCGGCTTCGCGGCTGTCGGCCGTTACAACGAGTACGAGAACCTTCGCCAAGCGGGGATCCGGCACGCCGAGATCCGCGGCTATACCTACGACCGGCGCGATGTGACCGGGCGGGCCCTGGCCAACGCCTACGCGCAGACCCTCGGGACGATTTTCTCGGAGCAACACAAGCCCTTCGAGGTGGAGCTGTGCGTCGCCGAGGTGGGCGTCGATCAGGACTCCGACCAGCTCTACCACCTGACTTACGATGGCTCGATCGGTGACGAGCCGGACTTCGTCGTGATGGGTGGTCAAGCCGAGGTCATCTCCACGGCGCTCAAGGAATCCTTCCGGCAGGACATGGACACCGCCGAGGCCGTCGCCGCCGCAGTGGCCGCGCTGAGCTCGGCCTCCACCAGCGTCAATGGCACCGGACAGCGGACCTTGGGCGTGGGCCAGCTCGAGGTCGCGGTGTTGGACCGGTCCCGGCCGAAGCGCGCTTTCCGGCGGATCACCGGGGCGGCACTGACCGCGCTGTTACCCGGTACCGACAGCTCGACGACCGAACCCAACGGGGATAGCTCGGACTCGACACCGTCGGCCGAGGGTACCGACGCCAACGGCACCAACGGCGGGTCCAGCCCCGGCAGCTAACGGGGAATGCCGTCAGCGTGCCGGGCGGTAAACCTGCAACGCAGCGGGTTGGGTGAAGAACCGGAACCGGCGTCCCTCCGTGATGACCTCGCCGTCGGTGGCCAACGCCACCGGTGGGCCGAGGACCTCGATCAGCATCTCAGCACGCTCCTGCTGGACGTAGGTTCGGCTTCGCTCCAGGGCGCTGGACAGGGCCCCGACAAGGAACCGGGTCCGAGACAGCGGCACGTCAGCACGGACGTAACGGACGTCGAACAGCCCGGAATCCAGCCGATGCCGGGCCGCGGCAGCGAAGCCGCGGGGGCGATACAGACCGTTGCCCACAAAGACCAGCCACGCCTTGCGCGGCTTACCGTCGATGCGCGCCACCAACGGATCTGCCTCGCGTAGCACCCGGATCATCGCGAGCGCCGCCGATGGCCACTTGCCCCAGCGCGCTTCCCTGCGCTCCCTCAGCTGCACCAGGTCGGGATACCCGCCGAGGCTGGCGGTGTTGAGGAACCAGTGCGGCGGTGCATCGTCAACCTGCACTCCACCTAGGTCCACCGCCATGGCGCTGCCAGCGCGCACCGCTTGGATGGCGTCGAGCAATCCGGTTACCCCGATGTCCCGTGCGAAGTGGTTCAGCGTGCCGGCCGGCACCACCACCAAGGGCAACCCCCGGCTGGCTGCCACCGCCGCCACCGCCGCCACCGTCCCATCGCCGCCCGCGACCGCCACTGCACGCGCCGGCGGTCGGTCGGAGGCGTCCAGCTCTGCCTCCAGCTGCTTGCCCAGATCGCCACCGGGTTCGATGACCACCTGCCGGGCTGCGGGCCAGACGGCGGCCAGCTCGGTACCGGGGTGCCCGCCGTCGCCTCCGGAACCGGCGTTGATCAGTACCACCAGATCCTCACCATCAAGCAGCGCAGGCGCCGGCGCAGGGTGTCTGCTGGTGGCCGCTTCGCCGACCCGCAATGGCCACCATCGCCGGGTGGCCAGCGCGATGCCGCTGCCCAGCAGCATCCCGGCGATCACGTCGGAGGGATAGTGCACGCCGGTGTGCAGCCGGGAGTAGGCCACCACCGCCGCAACCGGGGCCACAGCAAGCCCCACAGCCGGACATTCCATCGTCACCGCGGTGGTGAACGCTGCCGCCGACGCCGCGTGACCGGAGGGGAACGACGACGAGCTGGGCCGCTCGTGGCGATGCAACCGGCGTGGCACGAGGACGTCCTCCCACGCCGGTCGCCGGCGTGGCATCAGCGGTTTGGCCATCGCGTTGATGGTGAGGCTGGCGCCCCCGATCGATGCCACGCCGCGAAGTGCGGCGCGCCGCGTCGCACCCTTGCGGCACGCCAACACCGCAGCCGCACCGAACCACAGCAGGCTGTGGTTGGCGGTTCGGGTGAGCCGCTTGAGGCCCTCGTCGGCAGCTGAGGGTGGGATGGCCGCACTGCGGCGCACCAGCTCGCGGTCGGCACGGTTGATCTTCTGCGCTGCTCGGCGCACCAATTCCAGCACCCGTGCAGCGTAAGTGAGCCCGTACGGACGGCCTGCAGGACGGCCCCGGCAGCCTAGGCTGGAAGGCATGCAGCGGCGGATCTTCGGCATCGAGACTGAGTTCGGGGTCACCTGCACCTTCCACGGACAGCGCCGGCTATCGCCGGACGAGGTCGCCCGCTACCTGTTCCGTCGGGTGGTCTCGTGGGGTCGCTCGTCGAACGTCTTCTTGCGCAACGGCTCGCGGCTGTACCTGGATGTGGGCTCACATCCGGAGTACGCCACCGCGGAGTGCGACGACCTGTCCCAGCTGGTGACCCACGACAAGGCCGGCGAGCGGATCCTTGAGGACCTCCTGGTCGACGCCGAACGCCGGCTGGCCGACGAGGGCATCGGCGGGGACATCTTCCTGTTCAAGAACAACACCGATTCCGCGGGCAATTCCTATGGCTGCCACGAGAACTACCTGGTCGCCCGAGCTGGTGAATTCTCGCGGATCGCCGACGTGCTGTTGCCCTTCCTGGTCACCCGGCAACTGGTCTGCGGTGCGGGCAAGGTGCTGCAGACACCACGTGGCGCGGTGTACTGCCTGTCGCAGCGGGCTGAGCACATCTGGGAAGGGGTGTCCTCGGCGACCACCCGATCGCGCCCCATCATCAACACCCGGGATGAGCCGCACGCCGACGCCGAGCGGTATCGCCGCCTGCATGTGATCGTCGGTGACTCGAACATGTCCGAGGTGACCACGCTGCTCAAGGTGGGCACCGCCAACCTGGTGCTGGAAATGGTGGAGGAGGGCGTCGCGTTCCGCGACTTCACCCTGGACAACCCGATCCGCGCGATCCGCGAGATCAGTCACGACCTCACCGGCCGGCGCGGGGTGCGGCTGGCCGGCGGCCGCGAGGCCTCGGCACTGGACATCCAGCGCGAGTACTACACGCGCGCTGCCGAGCACGTCGACCGCCGCGGGCCCGACCCGCTGACCGACCGGGTGATGGAGTTGTGGGACCGCACCCTGGACGCCGTCGAGCGGGGAGACCTCAGCCTGATCGACCGCGAGATCGACTGGGCGATCAAGCACCGGCTGGTGGAGCGCTACCGAGCCAAGCATCAAATGGACCTGTCCAACCCACGGATCGCTCAGTTAGACCTCGCCTACCATGACATCCGCCGTGGTAGAGGACTGTTCGACCTGCTGCAACGCAAGGCGCTGGTCGACCGGGTCACCGACGACGGTGAGATCGAGGCGGCCAAGGACACCCCCCCTGCCACCACCCGAGCAAAGCTGCGCGGAGACTTCATCGCCGCTGCCCAGGCAGCGGGCCGCGACTTCACCGTCGACTGGGTGCATCTCAAGCTCAACGACCAGGCCCAGCGCACCGTCTTGTGCAAGGACCCGTTCCGCGCCGTGGACGAGAGGGTGGAGCGGCTCATCGCTTCGCTATGAGTCCTGTGTGACCCTGCTTGTTGCCGGCAAGCCGGACTCTGCATCGCCACTCACGGCTCAGCCGTAGGCTGCCCCCGTGTCCTCCGCCCGCGCTGAGCGCTTGGTCAACCTGGTGCTCTGCCTGCTGTCCAGCCGGCA